>NZ_BAAIHN010000042.1:0-20095 GCF_054784775.1 Lacticaseibacillus boliensis | reverse complement strand
CCGAAACCTTAGATCCGAGATTTACTAGCGAAATTGACTTCGCTCATGTTTAATTCTTTTCATTTAAGAAAAGCCCTATCACATTTACGAAACTTTGTTCAGTTTTCAAAGGACTACCTTGTCGACCGAGACGCAATCAACTTAATCAGTTTATCACATCTCATTCGATGTTGTCAAGAAGAAAAATTAATTTCTTATCTCGGCAAGCGCTTCATTGCCGCTCGCGACAACTTTTAAATCATACCAACCTTTCATGTAACTGTCAACTACTTTTTTCGTTGGGTTTCATGAACGCCGGTGTCATCGAAAAGACAACTTTGATATCATACCAAGCGCGACGCCTACCGTCAACCGCAAATGCCAACTTTTTTACGATAAAAAAATTGTCCGAACTTCAGGATGAAAACATCCCAATTTCATTCGGACAATCTATGCAAAAATATGGTTGGAACGGTTAATTATTCGTCTGTGCCAGCTTTGCCTGACATTCGGGACAAAGCCCATAAACCTCAAGATGATGCCCTGTCACCTTAAAACCCGTCTTATTGGCTGCAACTGCCTCAACATCCGTGATCTGGCCGTAATGAAAATCGACGATCTTCCCGCAATTTGTGCATATCGCATGATAGTGCGGCGTCAACGCAAAATCAAAATGCACCGCGGTATCGGCGACGTTCATCTCTTCGACTAGGCCTAAATCAGCCAAAAGCCGCAGATTATTATAAACGGTCGCCACGCTCATGTGCGGAAACTGATCGATCAACGCAGCGTGGATCATCTCTGCCGTTGGGTGAGCGGTACTCGCAATCAAATAACGGATGATTGCGACGCGCTGTGGCGTCACCCGAATACCTTGGGCCTTGAGGGCCTGAATCGTCTGCTCATACACGGTTTGTTGCATCGGTGTCACCTACTTTCACTGTCTGCACCTATCCTTCGCAAGAATAACGCCAAATCTGCCGGAAAACAAGTCACTAACACGTACACTCAGTGGCGCCAAACTTAGCGTACGCTGTCGCAACCATTTAGACACACAAGCGTCCCTGTACCGCGATTCAACGAACAAATCGTGGCACAGAGACGCTTATGGTGGCTAGAGTCTCGGCCGCTAGAGATTACTTATTAGAACTGCTGCTCAGACTACTACTGCTTGAAGAACTACTATTAGCCAACTCAGGCGCATCCGTCACATACGGAACGGCCTTGCCATCGTTTTGACTCAGCACAGAGGTCTTCTTCTTCTGGTCCTTCTTCAACTTAGCCAGCGCTTTTTTCTTATTATAGGTGTAATCACTCTTGTCGACCTTCATAAAGCCGTTCGGCGTATAGAAGCGCAGCAAGTCTTCGTTCATGACCCAATCCGATAGCGACAACTCGGTCGTCACCTGGTTGGTGGACTTATCGATCGAAGCTTTTTGTTCATCGGACAAGCGCTTGATCTGCTTGCCAGTTTGCGTGTCATAGTAGACACTACCAACTTTGGTGTATTGTGGGGTGACAAAATCACCGTTGCGAAAGGCCACAGTCTGGCTGTGCCCACTACTCAACAAATCAGACCCGAACTGGACATAGTTGTTGGCTTTGATCCCCAGCAGGTTCAACAGCGTTGGCAAGACATCGATTTCCCCACCATACGTGTGGTTGACCCCACCTTTGAGACCAGGCATGTGGATCATCAACGGCACGCGCTGGAACTGGGCATTATCAAAATTATCGAACGACTTCTTGCCTAACAACTTGGCAACCGCCTTCTTATGGTTCCCCGAAATTCCGTAGTGATCCCCGTAAAAGACGATCATACTGTTCTTTTCGAGGCCGGATTGCTTCAGCCAAGTCATGAACTCCCCGATCGACTGATCAAGATACTTCGCCGTCTGCACGTACCCATCGACGGTGTCATCCCCGGTCGTCGTCTTAGCGATCGACTGGTTCTGCTTATCGAGCGTGTATGGGTAGTGGTTGGTGACGGTGATCAGCTTCGCATAAAACGGCTGTGGCAGCTGTTCAACGTATTGGGCGGCGTCTTTCATGAAGATCTTATCCTTCAAGCCGTAACCAACATCGAAGTTTTTGCCGGATTGGAAATAGCTCTTCGTAAAGAAGTAGTCATACCCCCATGATTTATACGCGTTGTCCCGGTTCCAGAAACTCGGCACATCCCCATGGGCAGCCGCTGTTGTATACCCGTTTTGGCCCATGATTGCAGGCGCCGCCTGAAACGTGTTCGTGGTCCCATCAGAAACCATCGCGGAACCTTCCGGCAACCCGAACAAAGAGTTTTCGAGCATCATTTCCGCATCAGCCGTTTTCCCTTGGCCGACCTGATTGAAGAAGTTGTCAAAACTCAGCGTATCCGACTCGTGATAAAGCTTGTTTAAGTTAGGTGTAACTTCTTGGCCGTCCCATTTGTAATCGATCAAGAACTGTTGGAACGACTCCAGGTGAATGATGAAAACATTCTTCCCTTTTGCAACACCAGCATACTGAGGATTCGGGGTGACCTTGTTCTTCTTCAGATAGTCCAGCACCGAATCGATGTCTGATGCCTTCGCGTTGGCTTTGGTGGCACTGGTCTGCGCGGTTTTTACACCGTCAACAACGGTGTAGGCGTTCAAACCCAGGTACTTGACGATGTAGTTATTGTCAAACGTCCGGGTCAACAAACCGGAGCGATCTGAATACGCCATACTCAAGTTGGCACCGAACAAGAACACTGCCAGTACCGATACACCGATGGCAAAGCGCTTCTTGATTGGCCGGATATCAACGCGGATCAAATGCGTGGCCAAAAGGATGATCAAGATGATCACATCCAAGAAGACGAACCAGTCGCTGCCGCGCATGATGCCAAAGATCCCCTTAGACAGGTTGTTCGACACCGCGCCTGAGCCTTTGATCAAGGCGAACGTCAAAAAATCGGAGAACTCACGATAATACAAGATGTTGGCAAACAACCACATCGAGGTCAACGCGTCAATGACCAACATCACCACGTAAGATTTGCGCCCACTCAAATATAAGGCGATCCCGAACAGCAACAACGTGGTCGGAATCGGATTGATGGCCAGCAGCAACTGCTGCATGCTTCCTTTGACCCCTAAGTTGAACTTGTTGTTGTATGCCCAATAAGTTTTCGCCCAAAATAGTGCGATGGCGAGGACAAAAAATCCGAGCCGGGAATTAAAAAATGCCCGAATTTTGCTCCCTAGAACCTTCATCGTGACCCTCCACTGATAATAGAATTGTCAATAATATGTCATTATATCACAATCGTTAGTCTACACATTTGTCATCCAAAACACAATTTATCCATGCATCTACGGCACCACTTTAAGCACATCTTTACCTATCACTGACAAGCAAATAGAGGGCAAGCCATGATCGGGCTCGCCCTCTATTGAGGTTTCTCGGCTTAGTCACCGAGTAAATCATAAATCTCCATCGCAACAAGATCGATGTCATCGAAATCGAACTTTTGGTGGTGATCCATCTCTTCTAGTGTATAGGTTTCAGTCTTCGGGTCATATTCGACCAGACCCTTTTCGGCTCCGTCTTTTTCGAAACGCCGTGATTGCACTTCGCCATCGGTTGCTTCTTGCATCGCTTCTAGACGCTTGATAATCGCAACTAATTGTGAGCTCTTCATACCAACGGCCCCCTTCCTGTACTTCTGTGATAGCGTACCATAAAATGGCCCTGTGTGACTATGAAAATCCCTGAAACTCAAACTTTTTTAGCACGTTTTGAGCGAATCAACGGTTGCGGCCGAACCGCTAACGCCCCGATGCCAAAAACCATTCCCAGATAATAGGTCAGCAAACGCCACAACAACATCGCCAACACTAGCTGTGACGGCGTCGCGACAAACTGGGCAAACAAGGCCTTGAAACTAAGCTCTGCACCGCCTGTCCCCCCTGGAATTGGAAACAGCGACACGATCATGACGATCATGACATGCGACACCATGACTGTTACCAGATCGACGTGGCGCGCGCCAAAACCCAGCAAGACAAAATACGGGACCGAGTAATACATCATCAGTTGTACCAGCGTCAAAGCCGCCGCACGGATCACCTTGGTTTTTTCTTGCTTGAGGTGGAGGCTTTCCGCATAAAACGAATCAATCTTGCTGTCCGTATTTTTCTGCCAGCGCAGCATCCGCTCGCGCCCGACAAACCGGCCGGCAATCCAGACGATGCCACCGACCAGCCGCTTGGTGAAGTTATATTGATACATCACCAAAAGCAACCCGACGATGACGACTACATGGATCACCATACCAAACACGATCAACAACGCCAGCGGCTTAAAATGCGTCGCCACCCGATTGAACCCGATCACGATCGTCAACACGAAGTTAATCAGCACCATGAACTGATACACGACAAACTTCATCAGCAACACCGAGCTCGCTCGCCCGCCTTCGACGCCGGACTGCATCAACGCCACCAGCTGTGCCGGCTGCCCGCCAGACGCAAACGGTGTGATGTTGTTAAACAGCTGCTCAACCAGTGGGACCCGAAAAGCCGCCTGGAAGCTCAGCTTCTCGCCGTCGTGTTGGACAAAGATCTTGACCACAAAGGTCTCGACGACCCAAGACCCAACCATCACGAAGAACGCGACGGCCAACCATTCCAGATGCATGTGATTGAGCGTGTGCCAAACCTGGTGAAAATCGAGATCTTTCATCTCCCAGGCAAAAATCGCCATCCCGATGGCAACCATCACGAAGACGGCGATGCGGTTCTTTCTATTCATGTCTCTTCGCGAGCGCAGCTTGCTCACGATAGAATCGTTCCCAAACCCGCGCGAGTCGCGCCTCCGAATATTCTTCTGCTGCCAGCCGGCTTTGATGCGCATAGGTTGCCTGCATCTGCGGATCGTTTTTCAGCGCCCGCAATTTGGTGTTCATGTCTTTGCCATCTTTGGCCATCATAGCATAAGGCCGGATGATCTTGTCATACAGCGACAGATCACGTACCATCACCGGCGTCTCTGTCGAAAAAGCCTCTAACACCGCCATCGGGAACAATTCCTCAAACGAGGGTAATAAAAAGCAATCGGCAATGTTATAGTAGTCGACCATTTCCTCTCGCGGAACGATCCCAGTAAACGTCAGGTTGTCCGGCGCGTTGGCGACGGCAGACTTGAGATGGTCGTAACCGTTAGTAATCATCCCAAACGAGAACCCACCGGCCCAGATGAAGCGCATATCCGGATTCCGCTTGGCCAAGGCGATGAAATCATCGACCCCTTTACGATCTTGGACCTGACCGGCGCCAAAGACGACAAAATCGTCTTCACCGACGCCATATTTGTGTCGCAACGACAGCTTATTGGCTGGCGACTCCGGATAAAAGGTCTCACGCGACACGAAGTTTGGGATATATACCACCTTGGCGGGGTCGATGCCATAAGCGGCCAGACGCGGGATGAAGTTGGGGTTGACTACCACCAACACATCCATGCGCTTGTAAAACGCGACCACATATTTATCCAGTGTCCAGCGCGCCGGGCGCGGCAAGCTCAGGCTTTGATCGAGCGTATCTGGTAAAAAATGCACATAGCCAATCTTGCGCCCGCGGCGTTTGGAAAACGTTGACGCAAAAAAAGCCGGGTCGATCGTGTGATAATGACTCACCAGACTCGGCGCATAATTGTTGATGCTAATTTTAAACTCGTCGGCACAATACCGGCGCAGTAAATCCAATAACTCAGTGTACACCGCTCCGACGCCTTGGCCGGCGACTTTGTCTGCTGAGCTAAACATGTGAATATCGATCATCGCTACCCCTTCGCCTCATACTGCTGATCATCAGCCTGCGTGTCTGGTTCCGTGCTTTCATACCGCGAAAGCGCCTGTTGATAAAACGCCAAAACCGCATCCCCGAATCGATCCGCAGAAATCGCATCGAGCTTGGCTGCCAATGGTGCCGGATCGTCGAATGCTTGCGGATGGGCGAGGTAGCGCAGGCATTGCTGAACCATTTCCGCGTCGGTTGTGAACGTCGTGCCAATTGCCGAATCATCAAGCAACGTCTGGGTATACTCGCTGGCAAAAGCCACCACCTTACGTCCGGCAGCCATAGCTTCGATATAAGTCAGTCCTTGCGACTCAGAATCACTCGCTGAAACAAACACATCAGCCGCACGATAATAATCCGCGATGTCTTCGTGGTTAACTTCTCCGATGAAGCGGACATGTGCTTGAATCCCGAGAGTTTGAGCCTGGGTCTCAAGGTCTGCCTTGGCTGGACCATCGCCCACCACTAACAATACCGCGTCGGGCTGTTGCGCCAAGATCTGAGGCATCGCGCCCACGACGCGATCGATGCGCTTTTCATAAGCCACACGAGAAAGCGACAGTAGCACCGGTACGTCGGCCAAACCTAAATCGGCTCGCAGGTGCGGGTTCTTCGCTTCTTTAAACTGCGTCAAATCGACGCCTGTAGGAATGATCGTCATCGGTGTTTTGATTCCGTAACCGGTCAGCGAATCGCGCGTGCGCTCGCTTGGACAAACCACCCCGGCAACATGGTAGAGATAAGCGCGCATGAACTGTCGCACGTGATACGGCCGCAACAAGTGGCCGTTCATGACGTAATGTAAGTAATCTTCATACATTGTATGATAAGTATGCACTGCCGGGATCTTCAGTTGCCGGGCAACGAACTTGCCAATATAGCCCATCGAAAATTCGGTTTGCGTGTGGACAATGTCTAGCTGCAACTCCTTGGCGACAGCATAGGCGTGGAACAACCCGCGAACCGCGATGCGCCGATCAGTAAACGACACAAACGGCACACTTGTGAACCGAAACAAATTGGGTTCCACGGCCTCATCGGGGACATGCGGGTCGGTGGTCGTGAAGATATAGACGGTGTGGCCCTTGCGTTCTAGATCATCTTTTAACGTCTTGATCGATGTGGCAACGCCCGAGACCTGCGGAAAATAGCTATCCGTAAAAATGCCGATATTCATCAGACTTCCTCCAAACGCGTACACTGCTAGCTTTAAGTCTTAGTATAAAGATTATCGACGGCTAGCGCAAAATTTCTCGCTCAAGGCCATATTGTACCAGACTGAAGCCCAA
This sequence comes from Lacticaseibacillus boliensis, assembly GCF_054784775.1. Lineage (NCBI taxonomy): Bacteria > Bacillati > Bacillota > Bacilli > Lactobacillales > Lactobacillaceae > Lacticaseibacillus > Lacticaseibacillus boliensis. The sequence continues at coordinate 13,002 of NZ_BAAIHN010000042.1, read as the reverse complement.
ATCTGCTCATACGGAAGTCCCAATTTTGCGTTATTAACAATTGCTTAAGCCCTGGCGCGATCCATGCCTTCAACTGATACTTGTGCGATACTAACGACAAACCAAAGGAGGCTCGCACATGTCACGACGAAAACACCAACGCCGCACTCGGCACTGGGGCCGGCATCTTATCATCACCGTCTTGTTGTTAGCCATCATCATCGGTGCCGGCGCGGTTTTCTTCCCGCAACTCAATAATACCTGGCGGCGCGCCAATGGCGGTAACGACACGCCGGCCGATACCGCGGTCAAGTCAACGCTCACCTCGCAACTTGAAAAGCAAAAAAACGGCAACGCTAACGTCGATGCCGCCATCGATACCGCCACGACGGCCATCAAAAACACCAAAATGTCCACCTTAATGGCCGCCGCTAAAAATCAATCTGATGCGGTCGCTGCCTTGCAACAAGCCGGGCTTTCCAGCACCCAAGCCAGCATCGCAGCTAATGCCGTCTACTCAAACAGTGCCTTAGACAGTGCCCGGCAAAAACTCGCCGCTGGCGATTATTATGGCGCCTATCAAGCCGCCAAAACTGTCGCTCAAAACGGCGACCTCAGCCAGTTAGAAAGCACTATCGGCCAATACGCCCAATAACCAAAAAACCCAAGCAAAACCAGCATCTGGTTGGTTGCTTGGGTTTTTCGTACTTACAGCGCACTTAATAGCGGCGAAACCGTGCCTGCCGCTGCGCAAGCAACGCTTGGGTAGGAAGCGCCTGTAAGGTTGCAAATGCCGGGCACAACGCCTGTTTCAACGTAGCTGCAAAACCGATGCCGCCGTCTGCCACAACGCGGTCGACCACGCCTGCCGCCAGTAGTGATTCGGGCGTCAACCCCATCTGTGAAGCGACGTTCGCCGCCTTGGTCACATCTTTATACAGGATCGTCGCAAAACCTTCCGGCGATAAAATCGCATACATGCTATGGTCAGTCATCCAGACCTGATCGCCGCAAGCCAGCGCCAACGCGCCACCGCTACCACCTTCACCGACCAATACCGCGATCATCGGCGTCGCCAGGGTCGCAGACGCCACCAACAGATCCGCGATCGCTGCACCTTGGCCGTTGTCTTCAGCTTCTTTGCCTGGGAACGCACCAGGGGTGTCGATCAGCGTCAAGATTGGCCGGTGAAACTTGGCCGCTTGGCGCATCAGCCGCAGCGCCTTGCGATAACCCCAAGGCTCCGGACTGCCGCCATGGGTCGCCAAGTGTTCTGCAGGCGTTTCTCCTTTAGTCGTGGCAATGACGGTCAGTGGTTGCTGGTCTAGCCAGCCGATGCCGCCGATCACGGCGGCGTCATCCCCGTGTACTCGGTCGCCATGACATTCTTGAAAATCGCTGACGATCCCGGTGATCAGTTGCTTGATCGTATACGGCCGCGGCGCGCGGGCGGCTTGGACTTGTTCGTATGGGGTCATGCGCGTCCTCCGTGTAGTGCCAACAGCGCCCCCAGCCGGGCCGCCAAGGCCGCCCGCGGGACGATCGCATCGATGAAACCTGCGGCCAACACGCTTTCGGCCTGCTGAAACGTCTCTGGCAACTTGGTGTGCAAGGTCGCTTCAATCACCCGCCGGCCGGCAAAGCCGACTCGGGCATGTGGTTCCGCCAGCGTTACGTCGCCTTGCATCGCAAAACTGGCACAAACACCGCCCATCGTCGGATCGGTCAAGACGCAAAAATACGCCAGCCCGGCGGCCGCATGGTAAGCGACGGCCTGAGAGACTTTGGCCATCTGCATCAGCGCCTGACTACCTTCTTGCATCCGCGCCCCGCCGCTAGTCGCCACCACCACCACTGGCAACTCCAATGCAGTGGCGCGCTCAAACAACCGACACAGCCGCTCACCGGCGACACTGCCCAGCGATCCCATCATATAATAGCTATCCATCACGCCTAAGGCGCAAGTTGCGCCTGCAATCACGGCCTGACCACAGACGACGCTTTCACTGCTGGCAGTCGCCTCTTGGGCGCGTTTGCGGGTGTCAGCATAACCTGGAAACGTCAGCGGCGGCTCGGGAAGTTGCTCGTCCCAAGGGGTGAAGGCCGTCGTCAGCTGGGCGATCCGCTGCTTGGCGCGCAACCGCAACCCGTAGCCGCAGGCCGGACACACACGCAGATCGCCGAAGCGCCCGGTATAGGCGCATTGATGACAAGCCGGACATGTCAACCACATCCCCGACGGCAAGGCCTTCGCTCTGGCCAAAGTCGCCTGGTCTAACGCAGGGGCATCGTGTTTTAACATTCTTCGTCTTCCTCCTTCAACCGTTGTTCGACATAGGTGATCGACGCCTTGCCACTTTGAACCATCGCAGACGCCACCAGCTTGCGCTGCCAAGCGAGGTTCGTCGTCACGCCTTGGATCTGCAGTTCTTGCATGGCACGTTGTAGTTTCAACCACGCCGCAGAAGCCGTCTTGGCATGTACGATCAGCTTGGCCAGCATCGCATCGTAATACGGGGTGATCTGGCTACCTGCGCGAATGCTGGTATCGATACGGATCCCGTCTCCGCCCAGCGGCCAGGCGATCTGGGTGATGGTCCCGGTGCTCGGGGCAAAATCATGGTCTGGGTCTTGGGCGTTGACGCGACATTCGATCGCGACCCCATCTGCCGACAGCGTCTGGCTCGGCCGATCGAGACGCACTTTGGCGGCAACTTTGATCTGCCATTGCAGCAAGTCGATGCCGCTGACCGCCTCTGTGACCGGATGCTCGACTTGGATGCGGGTGTTCATCTCTAAAAAATACACCTGCCCATCCGCGACCAAAAACTCGATCGTGCCGGCGTTAACATAGTGCGTCCCGTCGACAATACGGGTTGCGTACTGCTGAAGTTTCTGGCGTAGGGCTGGCGTCAATGCCAATGCCGGCGACATCTCGATCAGCTTTTGCTTGCGGTATTGTAGCGAACAATCGCGCTCCGGAAACGTCCAGGCACCACCGTGTTCGTCGGCCAACACCTGCACTTCGATGTGTTTGGCCTGCACCAACACCTTCTCCAGATACATCTCGCCGCTACCAAAAGCCGCAACGGCCTCGGTTTGCGCCTGGTCAAAACAAGCGGTCAAGGCCGCTTCGTCGACCAGCAACCTGATGCCTTTGCCACCACCACCAGCCGCAGCCTTGAGCATCACCGGATAATGAAGCTTCGTTGCGGCCTGTTGGGCTTGTGCCAAAGTCGCCACCGCGTCGCTACCGGGAATCACCGGCACCTGCAACGCGGTCATCAGTGCCCGCGCGGTAGCCTTATCCCCGAGCTGGCGCAAGGTGTCGGGTCGCGGCCCGATGAAAACCAGTCCCGCTTGTGCACACGCTTCGGCAAAATCCGGATTTTCGGACAAAAACCCGAATCCCGGATGGATGGCCTCTGCGCCGGTCAGCACCGCCGCTGCCAAAATGTTTTGCATATTCAAATACGATGCTGTGGCCGGTGCCGGGCCGATACATACCGCCTGGTCGGCGAGCTGCACATGCAGGCTGTCGGCATCGGCTGAAGAATACACGGCCACCGCCTTAATGCCCATTTCATGAATGGTCTGGATCAGTCGCACCGCGATCTCACCGCGGTTTGCCACTAGAATCGTCTTAAACATTGTTTCTCCTACTGAATCGCAAACACCAACTCAGCCGTACAGGCCAAGTCGTCACCAACATACGCCTTCCCGGTCCCGACTCCGAGACCGCCAACGCGTTTGCCCAACGTCACCTCAAGCCGCAAGCTGTCGCCGGGACGTACCATGTGCCGGAACTTAGCCTTTTTCACGCCGCCCAGATAGGCAGTTTTGCCGGCAAGCTCCGGCAGACTCAACAGCGCGATCGCGCCGGTTTGGGCGAGCGCTTCGATCTGCAACACCCCTGGAAAAATCGGATTACCGGGAAAATGACCTTGGAAGATCTCTTCGTTCATCGAGACATTTTTAAGTCCGACAATGGTTTCGCCCGGGGTCATCTCAAGCACCCGGTCGACCATCAGCATTGGGTAACGGTGCGGTAAGATCGCCATGATTTCTGTGGCATTAAGCATCTGTCTCCTCCTCTATCAACAGCAGTGCCTGATCGAATTCGACCAGGGCCGAATCGGCGACCAAGATCTCAACCACGCGGCCGCTGACCGGACTTTTGACTTCGTTCATCATTTTCATCGACTCGATGACACAAACCACCTCGCCGGCGGCCACGTGGTCCCCGACTTGCTTAAACGCCGGGGCATCAGGCTGCGGCGACAAGTAGACGATCCCTACCAACGGCGCCGTGACCGGCGTCGCCGTGCTAACAGGTTCCGGTGCGGTTACGGCCGGTGGGGTGGCGACTGGGGCAGATACCTTTTTAAGGTGCAGATGGACATCCCCGGTCGAATATTCCAGCTCGTTAACGTTGTTGCTTGCCATCTGAGCCATCAACGCCGCGATCGTTTGTTCATCCATGGCTACGCGCTCCTCCCAATGCCAACACAGCGTTATGGCCGCCAAACCCAAACGAGTTGCTCAACGCCCATTGCGTCTGTGGTTGCCGATCCGTCGTGGTGACGAGATCGACGGCACAAGTTTCGTCGGGCTCGCCGCTGACATTAGGCGGCAAAGCGTTGTCGTTCAGCGCGCCGAGCGTCAAGATCGCTTCCAGCGCCCCGGCCGCGCCCAGTAAATGGCCGCTCAGCCCCTTAGTCGAGCTTACCGGTACCCCGTGCTCGCCAAAAACCTGACTGAGCGCGCGGGCTTCCATCGCGTCGTTGGCCTGGGTGCCGGTGCCGTGCGCGTTAACATACCCAATCTGTTCAGGCGTTAGCCCTGCCGTTTGCAACGCTTGTTGCATCGCGTCGGCTTGCGGTTCACCGCTGGGGTCTGGGGCAGTCATGTGATACGCGTCGCTGGTGGCGCCAAAGCCGGCGACATAACCCAAGATCTGGGCGCCGCGAGCCAATGCGTGGCTTTCGCGTTCCAAGATCAAGGTGCCTGCGCCTTCACCCATGACGAAGCCGCTGCGCTTTTGGGCAAAAGGTAGGCTTGCGGCAAGCGGGTCGCTGGCGGTCGACAAAGCTGTCAGCGCCGCGAAGCCCCCGATGCCGATTTGGTTGATCGAGGCTTCCGCACCACCGGTGATGACCACGTCGGCCCGACCGGCTTGCAAACACTGCATGGCCTGGCCGATCGCAGACGTCGCAGACGCACAGGCCGTCACCACCGCATAGCTTTCGCCATGTGCGTTGAAATATTGGGCTAAGACGCCGGGCGCCATGTTGATGATCGCCATCGGGACAAACAGCGGTGAGATCCGTCCGGCCCCTTTGGCGTTCATTTTGGTCACCTGGGTCTCGATCGTCGACAAGCCCCCAATGCCGGAACCGTATATCACCGCCAACCGCTTAGGGTCGAGGTTGGCAGGCAATGCCGCTTTGGCAACGGCTTCGATCGCACTATACAAGGCAAATTGGGTGAAACGGTCCAAACGCTTGCTGAGTTTCTTTGGAATGCGGCGGGTCGGGTCAAAATCGGCGACCTCCCCAGCGACGCTCACGCCTGTGGCCTGCGCGTCAAAATGGCTGATTGGCCGGATCCCACACGCCCCTGCATGCATGGCCTCAAGATTGCTGGCGACGTCATGGCCTAAGGCGCTGACGGCGCCCATTCCTGTTACGACTACTTTTTCCACCGTGTTCCTCCGTTCTGATCAGGTCAAACCGCCATCGATTGTCAGCACCTGACCGGTCATGTACTCATTGTGTATCAAAAACGCCGCGGCCTCTGCCACCTCTTCCGGCATCCCGAAACGTTGCAGGGGGATCCGGGCCAACAGCTGCGCCTGGGCTTGTTCACTCAGGCTTGCCGTCATGGCAGTGGCGATCATCCCCGGGGCGATCGCGTTGACGCGCACCCCGCGGCGAGCGCCTTCTTTGGCCAGGGTCTTCGTCAGGCCGATGATGCCGGCCTTGCTGGCGGCGTAGTTGGCCTGGCCGACATTTCCGACCAGCCCGACGACGCTTGCCAGATTGATGATGACCCCGCGTCGCGCCTTCATCATGGCGCGATAGGCTGGCTGGGTAACATTATAGGTGCCGTTGAGATTCACCGCCACGACGTCTGCAAACTGGACCGGCGTCAGGCGCAAGGCCAGTTGATCGCGGGTGATGCCGGCGTTGTTCACCAAGATATCGATCTTGCCAAATTCACCCAGAGCCACTTGGATCAAGTTGGCCGCGGCGGTTTCGTCTTCGATCGCAGCCGGCTGGGCAAGTACGGCAACGCCATGGGCGCGCCAGGCGGCCAGCTGTTCTGGATCAAAATCATGCCGCGCGCTCACCACTAAATCCACCTGTTCTTCGGCAAGACGACTGGCGATCGCGGCCCCGATCCCGCGCGAGGCCCCGGTAATCACGGCGACCCGATGTGTTGAAGTCATCGACTTATGCTCCTTTCAATGCCGTGGCGTCGCTGAGCGTCGTCACGGTCAGCGTTGGCGCTTGATTGCGGATCGCTTTAGCTAGCACCGGCCGCGGGCCGATCTCGACGATTCGCTCGACGCCACCGGCCACCGCCTGGGCGATGGTACTGGCCAGATCCGTCTGCGTCGCGACCTGGGCAGCCAAGACGGCTGGCGCATTGTCCGGAGTGAACGACACCTGCGCCGTTGTGCTGATAACTGGCACCGTCCCGGCTTGCCAAGGTGCTGAAGTTAAGGCCTGTTGCAACGGTGGCTGCGCCGGGGCCATCAGCGGCGTGTGAAACGCACCTGCCACGCGCAACGGCAAGGCCTTGATGCCTAGCTTCCGCGCCTGTTTTTGCGCGGCGGCAAGCCCTTCGGTGGTCCCGCCCAGCACCAGTTGTGTCGGCGCGTTGCGGTTGGCCAGCCAGACGTCAGGCCACGTGGCGATCGCCTGGGCTTGCTGCGGGTCTTTCAGGCGCAAGGCGAGCATTCCCCCAGGGTTAGTCTGACACGCGGCGGCCATCGCCTGCCCGCGTGTTTGCACAAGTGCCAGTCCCGCTTCGAGCGACAGCATGTCACTGGCGATCAAAGCGGCATATTCGCCTAAACTCAACCCGAACATCACATCGGGTCTCAGACCCGCCGCTCGGTACAAGGCCACCATGTAGGCGACCAACGTCGGTTGCAGCGCTTCGGGCCGTTCAACCAGCGGGGTCTCACCGAAGAGATAAGCCGGTAAAGCGAACGGCAGGCACGCATCAGCGGCATCGATATTTTGTTTGAATATCAAACTTTCTCGGTAAAAAAATTTGCCCATCCCGGCAAATTCACTCCCTTGACCGTTAAATACCATTGCTTCTTTCATCGCGGCACCAACTTTGCTTGTAGCGTTCCGGAACCAACGATCATCTGGGCTTCTTGCGCCAGCGTCGCCAAGATTGTGGCGGCCGGTTCGACGGTTTTTACCAACCCGGCGACTTGCCCGGCCATAAACGATCCGCGCTGGGGGTCGCCTTCTTGCACTGCGATCCGCAGGCTACCGTTACCTAAGGCCTCGATCGCACTCATGTCGCCACCGTCGATGGCCAGTTGTTTTTCCATCTTCAGGTATTGGCGACTCATCGGATTTTTCAACACCCGCGCCGCGTGACCGACGTACTGGCCGGTGACCAGCGTGTCGACGTCTTTGGCGGCGATCACGGCTTGTTGATACCCTGGGTGGATGCGACACTCGCTGGCAGCCAAAAAGCGTGTGCCTAGCTGCACCGCGCTGGCACCTAGCGCCAATGCCGCGACGATGCCGCGGCCATCCGCGATCCCGCCGGCGGCGATCACGGGAATGTCGATCGCATCGACCACTTGCGGCACCAGCGCCATGGTCGTCATCGATCCGATGTGCCCGCCAGACTCCATGCCTTCTGCGATCACGCCGTCGACGCCTTGGCGTGCCATTCGCTTGGCCAACGCCACAGACGGTACTACCGGCAACACGACACTACCGGCAGCTTGTAATGCCGGCAAGTATTTGCCGGGATCGCCGGCGCCGGTCGTCACTACCGCCACCTGCGCATCGACGATTGCCGCAATGACGGCATCGACATGTGGTGACAGCAACATCACGTTCACGCCAAACGGCTTATCCGTCAGGCGCTTGGCGATGGCGATCTGGGCTTGGACGTATTCCGCCGGCGCGTGCCCGGAACCGATGATACCCAGCCCCCCGGCTTCTGACACCGCCGCGGCCAGCTCGCCGGTAGCCACCCACGCCATGCCGCCTTGAAAAATTGGATAGCGGAGCTTGAGTTTTTCAATCAACGGGCTCATCGCTACGCCGCCTTGGCAATGAAGCCAACCAGATCCGCCACCGTGGCGATCGTTTCGTCGGTATCAATGGTGACGTCAAACGCATCTTCGATTTCATTGATGATTTCAAACACGTCGAGGGAATCAGCGTCGAGATCATTTTTGAAATTGGTCGTCAATTGCACGGCTTCCGGCGTCTGATCGAGCTGTTCGGCGATAATTGCTTGGACTTTGATGAAAATTTCAGTATTGGTCATAATGGTCTCCTTCTAGTAGGTCAAATATAGGCTGCTGACGCTCAACCCGCCGCCAAAACCACAAAGGATCATGGTTTGACCGCGCTTGATGCGACCGGCGGTGACAAGTTCGTGTAACAAGATCGGAATGCTGGCGGCGCTGGTGTTGCCATATGCCGCCATGTTCATTGGCAGTTGCGACGCGGCCAGCCCCAGTTTGCGGCCGATGACATCGATGATACGGGCATTGGCCTGGTGCACAAGCACCCAGTCTGCAGGCGGCAGGCGCTGGATCGACGCGGTGGCTTCGCGAATGGCGAATTGAAACACCGCCCGTCCGTTCATCTTAAAAAATGGCTGCCCTAACGCATTGCCGGCACTCAACACCAGCTCGCTGTCGCCGAAGCTGTGCAGATCCGCCGGTGGCAACGACTGCTCGTCTGCTTTAAGCAACACGCCGCCTGCCCCGTCGCCAAACAACACGGCGGTGCTACGGTCTTGCCAGTCGACCAGCTTGGACAACACCTCGCTGCCGATCACCAGCCCGTACTTGGCCGTGCCTTGTAGCAGGTGAGCGGCTAAATCGAGGGCGTAGACGAAACCGGCACAAGCAACGTTCACAGATAACGCATAGGCGTTGGTCGCCTCGATTGCCGCTTGGATCCGGTTGGCTTCGCTAGGCGTCAGGTAATCCGGACTCATCGTCGCTACGATGATGAAATCGATCTTGGTTGCTGGCAATTGACTGGCTTCAAGCAACTGCTTGGCGACCGCCAGCGCCAGGCTGTAAGTCGTTTCGCTAGTCGCCACTCGCCGCTCGCAGATCCCAGTTCGCTGCCGGATCCATTCATCACTGGTGTCTAGGGTCTGACTCAAGGCCGTGTTCGTGACCACGCGGCTAGGGACAGCCATCGCGGTTTGTTCAATACGCACGGCAGGTTCCTCCTTCAGGTTTACGCGCGCGCATCCTGGTCAGCGATGAACGTCATTAAGTTGTCTAATGCAGATTCGATCAAGGCAATCTCAGAATCGTCGAAGCCGCTGACGAAGCTGGCAACCATCTGCTGGTGAAAGGCCTGATGGGCCCGATACATCAATCGGCCTTTGCGGGTCAGCTGTAAGTTGACGACCCGCTTGTCTTTATCATCGTGAATACGTTCGACATAGCCTTTGCGGACGAGGTTTTTGATGCCCACCGTCAATGTGCCTTGCGTGACATGCAAGCGCGTGGCGACTTCGCTAGACGTGGGTTTGGCGTGCAAGCCGATTGCATCGATCGTGTGCATTTCGGTGATACTGAGATCACTGAACTGACTCTTTTTTAATTCGGTTTCTTCGATTCGCAGAATGTCGCGATATACTTTTTCAAGTTTAGTGTTGATGCGTTTCATGATTGGACGCTGTGCCATTATACCATGGCCTCCCGATTTGACTGATTTGATATTCAAAGTATCAGTCAAAAAAGTGTGGGCGTCAACCATGGCCGACATCGGCGACGACGAAATGTAACTCTGCAGACGCCACAGGTTGCGCTTGGATCGTCGCTTCGGCGCGAACCACCCCCATCGTCTGGCGGACCTTCACCATCTTGACGGCGATCGTCAGACAGTTGCCAGCCTGCACGGTTTGGGGAAACTCCGCGTTGTTGATTGCGGCAAGGTATGCCGTTTTGCCGACAAACAACGGACTTTCGAGAATCAACACAGACGCGGCTTGCGCCATCATCTCAATCATCAAGCTGTTGGCAAGCTGCGGGTTATCTGGCCGATAGCCGTTGATATGGCTTTCTGCATGCGTCAGATATTTCTCGATCACCACCGAGCGATCCGGCTGCAAGTCCATGACCTTATCGACATGAAAGATCGGATACCGGTTTGGGATCCTTGCCTGCACAGCCAGGCCATCCATCATAGACATTTATTCACCTCCCAACTGAAGTTATCCAAACTATTTGGATGTTCAAAGTATATCAAGAATCATTTGATTGTCAAACTACTTTTCGTTATTAAATCACACGGCGGGGTCGGAAACCGCATCATATCGCGGATCTGACGGATACAAAAATTTACGGGCTGACATGACACTGACCCTGACGGCACAAAAAAATACCCGAGATGTTGTGGTCAACATCTCGGGTATTCCATGTCTTTGCGGTTCCGATATTACTTTCTACCGGCGATCGGGGTCGAACCGATACTCCCTCAACGGGAACTGGATTTTGAGTCCAGCGCGTCTGCCAATTCCGCCACGCCGGCATGACATGATTAAGATTATACACTCTATTGGCTATAGCCGCAAGAAAGGCGGTGATCGGATTTGAACCGACGCATAGAGGTTTTGCAGACCTTTGCCTTACCACTTGGCTACACCGCCATGAATGTTTCGCTCCAAAGAGCTATTGGGGTAGCTGGATTCGAACCAGCGCATGACGGAGTCAAAGTCCGTTGCCTTACCACTTGGCTATACCCCAATCAAGGGCGGATAGTGGGGATCGAACCCACGTATGCCGGTGCCACAAACCGGTGTGTTAACCGCTTCACCATATCCGCCATCATAATATAAAGCAGGGATAGTAGGAATTGAACCCACACTGACGGTTTTGGAGACCGTAGTTCTACCTTTAAACTATATCCCTATAAAAAATGGAGGATCTAGGATTCGAACCTAGGAACCCGAAGGAACGGATTTACAGTCCGTCGCGTTTAGCCTCTTCGCTAATCCTCCATAAATGGCGCGGGACGGAATCGAACCGCCGACACATGCAGCTTCAATGCATTGCTCTACCAACTGAGCTACCGAGCCATTAACGGTTCCAACGAGACTCGAACTCGTGATCTCCTGCGTGACAGGCAGGCGTCCTAACCAACTAGACCATGGAACCAACATATTCAATTGTAATTGCGGGAGCTGGATTTGAACCAACGACCTCCGGGTTATGAGCCCGACGAGCTACCAGACTGCTCTATCCCGCGATAATTTAAAAAGGAGAATGAGGGATTCGAACCCTCGCGTGGGTATTCGCCCACCTGACGGTTTTCAAGACCGTTCCCTTCAGCCACTTGGGTAATTCTCCATTAATGGCAAGTTAACTGACCCGTACGGGATTTGAACCCATGTTACCGCCGTGAAAGGGCGGTGTCTTAACCACTTGACCAACGGGCCATCAACGGAGAAGGAGGGATTTGAACCCTCGCGCCAGTTTCCCGACCTACACCCTTAGCAGGGGCGCCTCTTCAGCCACTTGAGTACTTCTCCATGAGCATATTCAGTTAAAATGGGCCTAAATGGACTTGAACCATCGACCTCACGCTTATCAGGCGTGCGCTCTAACCAGCTGAGCTATAGGCCCATAACAAGATTCCAGCGGGTGACGAGAATCGAACTCGCGACAACAGCTTGGAAGGCTGTGGTTTTACCACTAAACTACACCCGCATTCAAAGGTATCGGGTTATGGCGCGGGACAGAATCGAACTGCCGACACATGGAGCTTCAATCCATTGCTCTACCAACTGAGCTACCGAGCCGACACCGGTTCCAACGAGACTCGAACTCGTGATCTCCTGCGTGACAGGCAGGCGTCCTAACCAACTAGACCATGGAACCAATTGCGGGAGCTGGATTTGAACCAACGACCTCCGGGTTATGAGCCCGACGAGCTACCAGACTGCTCTATCCCGCGATAATGGTAAAATATTTAGGTGATGCTTGCCCTACAGACCCGACCGGTAACGCCGATGGACCTTGTAGGGCTCGAACCTACGACCGGACGGTTATGAGCCGTCTGCTCTAACCAACTGAGCTAAAGGTCCAAGGTCTATCGCGGCGGGGGGGATCGAACCCTCGACCTCCCGGGTATGAACCGGACGCTCTAGCCAGCTGAGCTACACCGCGATGCTGCAATGTTACTATGAACTTACGTTCAATCGGGAAAACAGGATTCGAACCTGCGACCCCCTGGTCCCAAACCAGGTGCTCTACCAAGCTGAGCTATTTCCCGAACAATGCACCCAGTAGGAGTCGAACCTACAACCTTCTGATTCGTAGTCAGACACTCTATCCAATTGCGCTATGGGTGCATGCTCTCCACTGATTTCTCAGTGAAGCGGAAGACGAGATTCGAACTCGCGACCCCCACCATGGCAAGGTGATGTTCTACCACTGAACTACTTCCGCATGCTATTCAATTACTGCCGACTAAAGGATTCGAACCTTCGACCCTCTGTTTACAAGACAGATGCTCTGCCAGCTGAGCTAAGTCGGCATGGACTCAACCGGTGAAACTTGGGATGGATCGTGAGATCCAATGGAGGATACAGGGCTCGAACCTGTGACCCTCTGCTTGTAAGGCAGACGCTCTCCCAACTGAGCTAATCCTCCATAACAGCGTGGCGGCTTCCTACCCTCGCAGGCAGTCACCCACCAACTACTCTCGGCGTAGAGAAGCTTAACTTCTGTGTTCGGCATGGGAACAGGTGTATCCTTCTCGCCATCGCCACCACACTGTATTT
>NZ_BAAIHN010000041.1:0-20735 GCF_054784775.1 Lacticaseibacillus boliensis | reverse complement strand
TTTCCGGACTCGTCACTTCATTGTAGGCAAGTTGCGGCGTGTAGACTGTTTCGCCAGTCTTACTGTCGGTCGTCGTCTTGTACGGAACCGTCTGCACGACATCTTCTGCGGCTTTCGTGCCATCGGCGTAGACAAAGTGGATCGTCCGCGTCGTTGTCGCTGTCCCGTACGTGATTGGATCAACGTCTAATTCGTATTGGGCATAGTCACCATCAAAAGCATCCGTGACAGTTTGCCCAACAGTCGCCACACCATCATCACTCCCATCAACAAAGTGTAAGGAGTTTGGGTGAAGAACATAGCCGGTAGGAATTAGCGCGATATCTGCGTCGGATGGTGTCTCAGGAAAATCAGTATCCGCCAATGTATCTGCGTTATCGGTATATGTCTTATCCAAATCGGTAAAGGCAACATATTGATCGTTACCATCGGCATCCACGTAATGTGCTCGCGCGTGGATGGTTGACTGCCCTGTGATTGCGATGCTGGCTGCTTTGTTGACAACAGCGGGTGTCCCTTTACCCATAGAAAATGATGTCGACAGATAGCCAATCTTGCCCGCGTCCTCGTTCATGTTAGTCGTAGTCCCTGCGAGGATGATCCGCCCAGTGGTGACACCAGCCGGCAAAGATGGGAATGCCAGTGCCACAGACCGAATCGTTGACCAGTCCGAACCCACCTGATCAGCCGTGACATAACCGGTCAAATCAGGCGTTGCTGCTGTCAAATCAGCACGCGAGGTCGAGTAAAGCACCTGCGCACCGCTGAGTGAAACAACCGTACCAGCCTGAGTCGTTACCTGCTGTGGCAACGTCACTGGTCCCGTCAAATTGAAAGTATAGGTCGAGCCTTGATCATCGCCGACTTCCGGAAGATTGAGCACAGAGGTCACATCATAGACATCAGTACCACTGATGTTCATGACCGTGTCGTAAAACTTCAACGAATTCGTGCTGTTTTTATCGATTGTTGCATTGGTTGTTGCAGATAGATCATCACCCTGAGCCATCCCATAGGCATAAGTTCCAGAAATCGTATCGATCTGCCAGTCCTCAGTACCGACTAAAATCGCGTTGGCGTCGCCCATCGTTTGAGACAGATCCGTCACCTTCTGGGTCTGGACGAGACTGGTCGTTGGCGAAGTCACATAGGCATACCAAGGATAGCTACCCACCATCGCATCCGGTGCGTTGTGTAGTGCCAGATGTAGCCGTAAGTTCCAATCATAAGGGCTGACATCGACAGACTCGCCCGTACCAGTGAAGTCGACCTTCACCACAGTATCGCCATTGTCGGCGACGCCTTCGGTGATGACCGCACCTTGCGCGTTCTCAACGCCATCAACGACGAAGGCGGTAGGCACATCAAAATAGAAAATGGGTTCGTAAACAGAATACGTATTCTGCCCCAAGTTGCCTTCCGCGCCCCAGATGCCGATGATGCTACCTTGCCCCTTGCCAGGCGCGGTTTCGGTATGTGAGAAGTTGCTGGCGACATTAGGCCATGCGATTGGGCCAGATACCGTTTGGGTAAATGAGTTAGCGGCACCAAAATCTCCGCCAGCTATCGACATGTCAATGGTACCGGTCAGCTGATCGCCGTTTTTGACCGCGGTGCCGTTATCATAAGTTTCCGCCAGCTAACCATCGAATTTGAAAATGCCAGAGGTTGCCCCTGGCGCCAGGCTGTCAGGCGTAAAGACCGCCGTGCGAATGTTACCCTTGCTGGTCACGGTACCGCCTGGGGCAACCGTGCCGTTTTCAGTACTCCCATCTACCAGGGTCAAGACGTACCCGTAGCTTGTGGTGCCAGGCATATAGAGTGAATTCGAGGCGCCAGCTTCCGGCACCTCGATCTTATTGACCTGCAGGCCGTCTGGCACCGTCATTCGGATAGCGACAGCATTGGAAGCCGCTGCCGCGTGATACTGGAAAGAATACTGCAATACGGTGGCAGGATCATCAGATAGATCTTGATCCAAAATCAACTGCTTCGCGTCAGCACCATTGTTCCCGTTGGCCACTGTGACCAGATTGGCCCCTTGGTTGCTTCCTGTGCCTAAAATGACACTCTTCCAAGGGTCAGCTGTATACGTCTTGGTCGTACCCTTATCGTCGATTTGTTGCACCATCGTTACAGGTCCGGTAGCGATCAGCGTCGTGTCGGTAGCTACTTGCGTCGTATCAAAATGACCGGCAATCCGGTAGGCGGGATCGCCATCATAATATTGCGAACCGGAACCTTTTGGCACCTTGATGATAACATTCCCACCAGCACCGCCGACTTGCGTAATTGTGGTGGTGTCGGTGTTCCCCGTGTTGTATGCACTCCCAGGCGAGAATTTATTGATCTGATTCGTCAGGTCCTGATTCAACACGAAGCCAGCCGGTACCGGGACTGTGATTTTCGTTCCATAGTTGACTGCTGAGTTGACCCGCAGTGACTGATTCTGCTGATCGTATACGCCATCGCTTTCATTGACCGCCACTTCCCAGACATAATCGGTGTTCGGCAATAGACCAGCCACGCTGGTATTTGGGTGTGTCTGCGTCGGTGTGTCCAAGAAGGCTTGCGGATCGACTGTTTGCGTGAACGATGTTGACCCTGTTTTGTTGTTGTTGACATATACATCTACAGTATATTTGGTGTCACCAACTACCAACAACGCCTGTCCAGCATAGTTGTCTTGCAGGCTAAGCGTGACGTCTTGCGTATAGGTCCCTGCCTGCTTCATCGTGTCAGTCACCGTGATTGTCCCATCTGGGTTGGTCACCTTCTCGACGGTACCAACGGCAGCCGAGCCGAAATCCTGAAGCGTACTCAGCGAAAATACGCCATTAACAAACTGCTTGGTCGGTGTGGTCGGTAGCGTGAAAGTCACCTTGTCACCCGCTTCAACCGTCATATTCACGGTCAGTGTGAACGAGCCAGACACCCCTGACCCGTATCCAATTTTATCCGTGGAACTGGTAATCGTGGCTGTCCCGGTACTCTCTGTGCTCATGGCCGTGATTATTTGCGGCTGACCGGTTGCTTTCAACGCCGCCTCGGCAGCAGTCTTGGCCTTTTCGATATCAGCTTGTGTCGCCTCACCACCTAATGCCGTCACTGCCGGTGTGACTGCGGTCGTTTCGTTGAGCTTGGTGGTTGGTGTTGTGACCGTTGGCGTCTGGGAAATGTCGACTTGACTGGTAGTAGCTGTGGTCATGTCTTGCTTGGTTGTTGTTTTAGCCGCAGTTTCATCGTCTGCTATAGCGTGCTTCGCGGTTGTTTGCGGCGCTGTTGTGGCATTTGTCTCCTGTTTCGTTGTCGCAGTGGGACTTGCAGGTTGTGCCTGCTTCGTCCCATTCTGAGTCGTTGCCGCTGTGGCGGTTGCTTGCGTCTGTTCGGTAGCGGCCGACGCTGTTGCGCTAGTCGATGCCGCTTGCTTAGCCGTTGTCTGCGCTGCCGTCGTATCATTTGTCTGTGCCTGCTTGACAGCAGTCTGAGTTGCGGTTGGCTGTGCCTGCTTCGTGGCAACCACAGCACTCGTATCTGCGCTGGCTTGTCGATCATCAGCCGCGGCCCCAGTGTCTTGCGCCGTGGTGGTAGTTGCAGTCTTCTTCGCGTCCGCGTTCTCAACCGTCAACGTACCAGACTGAACGTTTTGCGCGGTAACCTTCGCCCCAGCGTTGGCTGCCTGCAACGCGGCCAATCCCTGGGTACTCAAAGTGGCGGTATACGTGCCCGGTTTGCCCGCTACCGCTTCTATGTTAAAATCTTCCGCTGTCCACGTTGGCGCGCTCCAGCCACTGGCCAGGGTCACCTTAGGCAGTTGCCCGGTGAGACTCGTCACTGTCTGACTCTGAATCGTCGCTAACGTGCTGGAGGCTGGCGCCGTCTCGGCCGTGGCCGCATGAACAGAAGAGACTGGCTGTGCAAGGGCAAAACCGCCCCCGAACAACAGCGAGATCCCAACCGCGGTCCAAATTTTGCCTGCCTTGAACATCTTGTAATGACGCTTTTCCTGATACAGGGCGCGTTGAAGCCGTGTATTCTGTTCTTTCCTTTGCATCTAGCCCACTCCAATCGGCTACACTCAAAGAAAAAAGTTCCCCCAAGAACTATCTTTATATGATTAATTGTAAATCAATTTAATAAATAATCAATATTTTTAAGCAGAAATATTCGTTTGTTTTGACAATTAAATTAGTACCTACAACGCCTTAGTACAGGCTTTTAGTAGCACTTTTGGCAGATAACATGTCACCAGCTGTCATAAGAATATTTTGATTGGTTTGCAACTGATATGTATGGCTACCCATCGGCAATCACAGCGCCATTCAAAGGTAGATTAAGTAACAGAAGACACACCAAAGTCGCGTTACGGCTTCGCAACGCGACTCGAGTTTATGGGTAACTCAAATAAGGGGTGCTTCGCTCTGTGTACCTGCCACAAGCCACGACGCCGCAGATATTAATCGGACGACCTCGTATACCGACGCCAAATATGGGCTCCTCAAGACGACGCTGAGCCCTGCCCCCCAAACCTCGAACCGGTGTCGCAATATCGGTACCGAGAACAGCCGCTACGGCAATTCTTCGCAATCAAACAACGCTTCGAAGACACCATTTCCCCTTCTACAATCCGCGCGAACAACGCCGCATCGCAGAAGGCGAACGCTTGTGGCCGGAAGCCGACCTGCACACCTACACGCAACTCGGCGTGCTGACGCCGCCATAACCACAAAGCACCGGCACCTCGCAACTTTGCGAAGTACCGATGCTTTTATCGTGCGATCAGTTTTGCGGTCCGCCGACAACCAGGTTCCATGTCATGGCGGCATGATAGTTGGTATCAGGCCATCCTTGCCCGCCTGGTACGTGCAACTTCACCTGATTCGTCTGCCATGCGGCGCTGTACTCACCGGCGGTTTGCCCGTCGGCTTTGAGCATCGGCGTGGTACCGCCTAATGCCGCCTGCAGATCCGGTGCAGCCAACAAGTCAGACTGTTGCTGCGGAGTTGCCCCGTCTTTGGTCAGCGTGCCTTGCCCGTCACCAAACAGCAGGCTGGCACCTTGGATCGTGTCGACACCGTTGCTGCCGGACTCAGAAGTCAGCGGGTCAGCTTGGAGCTCGACCGTCCAGCCGTCGGCGTATTGGCCTTGCTGAGTGACGCTCACGCCGATGCTGTTCGGATCATTGGTCAAGGTCGTCGTCGGCGTGGTTGCGCCTTCGAACGTCGCGAGGTTCGTGGTGTCACTGAGCAAAATGTCTTGCGCACCGGTCTGAATCGGGTGGACACCGAAGTTCAGATCGAGCTCATTGTTGGCAGGCAGATTGCTGAACTGCAAGTCAGTGATATTTTCAAGCAGGTAGTAGGTGATGTCACTGCCACCCTTGTAGTATGTCGTCACCTGGCTTGATGGTAGATCGCCTACTGACAACTGGCTAGCCGTCGCAAATGGGATTGCCGAATTTTCCGGTACCCGCTTCGGATTAGTGAACCGCGTATAGCCTTTCCCACTCGTGTAAGTCAGCGCGAGATCTGGCGTCGTCGTGTCGACTGGTGAATAGCCGTCCGGTGCGGAAACTTCATGAACGACCACTGTACAATCTTGATTGACACCAATCGCATCACGCTTGTCTACCAAGGTGTTGGGATCTGGCAAAGTGATTACCCCACTCTTTGGTACAGTCAGTTCTGCTGACGTGTAGGCTTTATCCCCTACCTTAAACGTCATGGTAAACTTAGCCCCTGGCAGCATCCCTTGATCAGTGCCGTCGTCCTTGATCCCACGAACAGTCAGCGTGTCGTGGCGCATCGTCACCGCGAGATTGCCGCTAGTATCGCTGGAAACGAATTTGTCTGTAGCCTGCAACGGATTGGTGGTCGCCCCGGTACCGTAAACACTCCAGCCAGCTGTAGCTTTTCCGCCCGCAAAGGTAAACTTAACGAGCCGCGAGATCGGGGCGGTGTACTCACCGTTTTCGTTGCTGACATCAAGCCGGACATCAACGGTGCCGGTTGCGGCGGCCGAGTCTAAGCCTAGTGCTGTTGCGACTTGGCTGGCAGAAACCGTCGCCTTACCGTTGCTGTCTGTCTTTACTTTCAGAGGTGTGCCGCTCTCGTCCGGATTGCTGAGCGTGAGGTCAATGTCGCCAACCGGTGTGTTGGGATCAGTCAGCTTCAACGCCACCATGTTAGTGGTGATAGTCGACGTCTGTTCAGGATCCTGGATCGTCAACACGCCCGTTGTGGCGTCGAGCTTCGCATTCATATAATTGGCTTCGTTGTGGAGCTTAAGATCGGCTTTCCCTGACCCATATGCATAAATATTGCCCTTGGTCCAGCCGATATACCACGAATCGAGTTTACCCTTGGTATAGCCAGCTGGCGGCGTTTGCTCGGTGACGCGGAAGAACCGCGTCGTTGCACTGCTTGCAGCAGGGGTAAAGCTGACATCACCGTTGGCATCAGAGGTCACACCCGTTGTCGCTGAGCCGACCTGGTTAACACCATCCATTTCCTGGAACATGAACTTGGCGCCTGCAAGGCCCTTAGTTGGGTCGCTGGCAGAGACTTTCTTCAGCCTGATCGTTGTGCTATTATCGACCGCCTTCTTAGCATCGCTGAAGTTCAAGATGCCTTTACCATCGGTATCCTTTTCGACCCGCAAGACTGTCTTGCCCGCAAGATTTTTTGCGCTTTGAGCCGCAGGTGTCTTGTTCGACTCACCAGCACTACCAACAGCGGTCACGCCTTTGTCTGCGCTCCACTGAAAGTACATCACAGAATTATCCAAGACGTAACCATCTGGCGCCGTTTTTTCTTGAATCGAGAACATCCCGCTGGTTAATCCGGCCAGTGGCGTGCTCGTAATTTCGCCATTAGTTGTCTTCACCGTGAACTCATCGCCTGCTGGGTTGTCGACCTTTCTCACCGTAAAGGTTGCCGTGCCGGTGACACCTTGGGTTGGATCGGCCTGATCGGTTTTTTTCATCTTAAAGCTGGCGGCAACTTTCGGAGTCTGAGGATCTTGGATGGTCAATAATCCATCTTTGACGCTGGCCAGCTTATCGGTACTGGTCGTTGTGGTGGCGCCTTTGGTTTCGCCGACTGCGGTGAAGCCGGTGCCTTTGGTCCAGGTCGCATAGTAACCAGTTTTGTTACCAATGTCGTAGCCGCCTGGCGCTGCAGTTTCGGTGATGTGGAATGTGCGCTTGGTTGTTGTGCTGTTGCTATCGACCGTCAATTGCGCCTTGCCGTCGCTGTCGCCGGTGGTGACGTCTTGGGTCTTCAAGGCATCATTGGTGTTATCGACTTCTTCAACATTGAACTTCGCGCCACCAAGGGTTTTAGTCGGATCCTCTTTGGCGACTTTTTGAATGTTGATCTGCGAATCGGTCGCCTTCGTCTTATGCACCGTGAGGGTCAAGACCTGGCCGTCATCACTGATTGCCGCGTTCTTGGCACCAGACGCAAGTGCGAGCTTGTCGTCAGTGCTGCCAAGCGTCATGGAAAAGTCGACGTCAGCCGTGTAGCCTGCTGGTAGGTCCAACTTCGAAAACGCCTGGATCCCTTCGGCGTAGTAGAACGGTCCTTTTTTGCTGTTGTCGTAATCGTTAGGCAACAGTTCCCCGGTACCGTCTGTGCCGGTGGCCGCCTTCATATACGCGCTGTCGCCGGCGGTCGCGTTCTTCAGCGTTAACTTGGCCCCGGGGACTGGCTTGCCGCCATCGTCATCGACAACTTTAATCTTTTTGACCTTGTACAAGGCCACCTCAAGCGTCGTACCGTTAACTTGCCACTGACCCTTCTTGGCATTGCCATCGCCAGGCGTATTCAACTGGAAGTGGCCTGTGTCATCGAACGTAAAAGTCGGGATCCCGTCAGGCATGTAGTAATTGTCACCCTTTAAGCCGGTCTGAATACGGATAAACCGATCCTTCGTGCCACTGACCGGATTGTACGGAATCAGCGAATACGTCTTGCCAGCTTCAAATTGCTTTTCGGTACCAGCAATCACAGTCCCCTTGGTAGCATTAACTTGGTGGAAGTTTTCAAACCACGCCGGCTCCGTGTTGGTCGTTGCCTGCGCGCCACCCCAGATCTTTGCGTCATATGGTGTACCAGCAAGCACAGCCATGCGCAGATGTTCCAGCGAATAGGTCGGGCTGCCAGATTGGCCAGTAGAGTTATGGTTATAGATGAACGAGTAGAGATCTTTGCCGGTGTCGTCGGTTTCCTTCATGTAAAAAAGCGGAAAATCCGATATCCGGTATAGAGACGTACCGTTATCTTGATCCTTTGTTATGGAATGGGGATCAAGCCGTAATGTACTACCGTCGATTTTTGTCCCCGTCGTCGGCGGGGTTGTCGTACTCGACCCGTTAATCACAACCGTCGCGGCGCTGCCATCACCTAAGGAGACTGGGGTATCGTTGGCGGCTTTACTACCTAAATAACTTGGTGTTAACTGGACGCCACTGTCACCAGTCGCTTTTTGGGCCTTCAAGGTCAGTGGCACAAGTTGCGAACCGGTCGTCCCTTTATCCCATTCGACCCGCAGACTGTTATCGTCATACACCCAGATACGGTAGTCTTTGCTCCCATCGGTATATTCGTAAGCCTTATATCCATCTTCGGTAACAGGACTCTTGGCCGTTAAGCCCATCGCTTTGGTCTGGTCCGCTGTGGCATCAGGATCAAACGTCAAATTGTCCCCCAACGCTTTCGATGAGATACCAACTTGCACGTCACGATAAGTCGTCGGATAAGCATCGAGTTCTGCCATCAACAGCATTGGCACCTCGTCCCCAACGCCAAAAGGATTCTTCGCGCCTGGCGCCAATCCTAGACTCAACCCACTGGTATCGATCGGGGTATCTGGATTGTCCGTTGGCTGATTATCTGGGTTATCCGTCGGCGTATTATCAGTATTGTTTGGTGGCGCGACTTCGTCGATCGTATGGCCGCCTTCATCAGTCCCACCAAAAGTAACGTCGCCAGTATCGCCGGTGATGGCAAATACCATATCCATTGTCCAACTGGCATCCATATTTTTACCGGCCGTGACTTACACTTCATCCTTAGCGACATTACTCCAGTCGAAGTAAAAGCCTTTATCATTCAAGGCTTTTTCGAATTCAGATTGCAGTGGGGTGACGCCAGATTTGCCGTCTGCCCCCTTCCAACTGATAGTGAATGAGTCCCCTTGGGCAATCTGTCCCAGCGTGCCATTAGGTAGTTTGCCGTCCACCATCTTCCCTGTGAGCGCGTTGGTCCCTGTAACTGATAAGGTGACTCTATAACTCGTAATCACCCCGTTATTGTTTTTCGTCGGTGTCAAGCCAGAGGTTTCCAGGTGGATGACTGAATCACTGTTTGCGTCAGTATTAGTCGTTGAATCTGGCGGCGTCGAATCAGTCGGCGCTTTGTACGTTCCCAGCACCTGTTGGGCGTCCATTGTTCCTGGCGCCTTCAGCGTTGCGGCGCCAAGGACAGCGCCACTAGGAGTAAGGCCATCATGCAAGGTTAATGCCGCCCCACTGCTGAGGCTGGATTTGACCTTAAAATAGACCTTCACCTTGGTGCCCGGGCCCACCGGGCTGACATGAACGGAATCGTTACCGTTAACGTTAACTGCCACCACGGCGCTCGTCCCCATATTATGCTCAGTTGTGGTTTGATCATAGGTCAGCTTTGACGCATCATAACTCAACGTAAATGGCCCGTCACTGTCTGGCTGTGGCGTCACAGTAATGGCTGCGGTATCGCCGGCACTGTACCCATTCTTATCCGCTAAGAGCATCCCGTTTTGGCTGGTGCTGACCCCTGCCGCATCCGTCAACAGCAACGGCGCCGCCGCGCTCATCTGCGCAAAAATCGTCACAATCGTCGCAAACGCGTAGACGAAGCGCAGCCACAGGCTCCTATCTGATTTTTTTTGATGTTGTGGTTTGTTTATCATGATCTTCTCAACCCTTCCATCCCCGATATGGACATGTTCCTGATTTCATCATACCGGCTGGGTACACAAGATTATTACCATATTTATTAAAAAAACTTTGCCAAATCTAAAAGTATAGTCCGATATATGTGTGATTACCGGATTTTATGGGGTAAGTACATCTTTATTCATAATCACGAATATAAAAAATTAATTCACAATATCCATTGCTAAACTCAATTGCCAACAAAAAAATTTGACTCATTATGCTATAAAAACTGTTTGCCAAAACTGGAACCTTGCTAAACCGGCATCCGCTCGCCAGTCAACCACACCAGATAAGCCTTGTCCGGCCGCGGTTCTGCTCGGTTTGTGCAACCGCAACAGACATCGCCTCTCCCTGTTTTTCAATCCAGTTGATGCTGTGGACTCCCACCTTAAAGCTGGTAAAATGAAGCTATGCCAGGGAGGGCTGCCTCTCTGAATCCGGAGGTTGGCGTGATGAAAAAATTCGTCCTTTTATTCCTAACGACATTAATGGCTTTGTTGTGGCTGCCTGTACACCAAGTACATGCGGCGACGCCGGGGTTTGCGGTGGCGACCCAGCCTGCTACCAACCAGATCGATCCCAAAGCCAGCGCCTATCAGCTTCTGGTGTCCCCTAACCAGAAGCAGACGCTCAGCCTCACCATCAGCAACTATACCAACGGCACCCACCGCTACCGCGTCGCTGTCAACCGCGCCACCACCAATGCCAACGGCCAGATAGACTACACCCGCTATGGCGTCAAGCCACCGGCAAACTCGCAGGCCAACATTGAGCAACTTTTCGACAAACCCAAGACCGTCAGCATTGCCCCGCGCAGTGAAAAAAGTGTGACCATACACTACACCGCACCCGCTAAACCGATCACCGGGATCTTACTGGGCGGCCTGCAGGTCACCTGCTTAGACAGCAACGTCGGCACGCAGCCCAGCGGGGTCTCCAGCCAGGTCGCTTACATCACCGCCGTTCAGTTGCAATCCATGAAATCCGTCGCACACATGACCCCCGACCTGAAGATGGCGAACGCAACGGTTAAAGCCGCCAGCACCGGCGTGATGCTCTACGCCAACATCACCAACCCCTTGCCGGTCATCCAAACCAAGATGGCCTTCACCGCCAAGGTTTATCCCGTCGGCAAGAAGCATGCCGTCTTAACGCGCAAGCTCACTGACACGCGCCTGGCGCCTAACAGCACCATGCCGTTGCTCTTGAACACCACGCCCAAAGACCTCAAGTCTGGCGACTACAAGGTCGTCGTCGATGCAAAGCTCCCGAATAACCAAGGTCGCTGGCATTTTAGCGACACCGTTCACGTCACGGAAGCCGTCGTCAAAAACACCGATCAGCAATCCGCCAACCAGCGACAACACCGCCTGCCGCTGTGGGTGATCGGCCTGCTGGTCGCCGTCGCCGCGTTGCTTGCGTTGGTTGCCATCTGGTTGAAGATGCGCAACAACGACATCAAACATAAGTAACCTCACAACAAAAAGTGCCGGTGTGTCACAACCCCTTCAGGTTGCGCCACACCGGCACATTTTTTTGGTGCACATTCAATTATGCGAATCTGTGTCTTTGACCACTGTCCAGGTCATCGTCGCACGATAATCTTTATCAACATTACCGCTTAACGCCGGCAAGTTGAGGTGGATCTGCGAAGGCTGCCAGAGCATCTGGTAGGTCCCAGGGGTTGATCCGGTAGCACTCATTAATGTCGTGGCGCTGCCGCCTAAGTTGGCGGTGGCAGTCGTCGCAGGCGTCGTCTGTGCGGTCCCGTTGAGATATTGCTGGCCATTCTTGAAGGTCATCGTCGTCCCAGCGGTGCTGGTGTCTGTGTTATCGAAATCACTGACACCTACCTTCAACGCCCATTGCCCAGTGATGCCGGCTTGTTGTACCGTCGCGCCGACTTGATTATTGCCGGCAAGCGTCGTGTTCAACCCGTTGCTGGTGCCTTGATATGTCGCGAGGCTGTCATCGCCAGCCGGTGCACTCGACAGTGGCAAACTCTGCGCCGTCGGGCTGATCTCGGCCTTGCCGAAATTGAACACCTCCGGATAGCTGGTCAACGTGGCGTCTGATTGCGTCTGTTGATAGACGATCTGGCTGCCGCTGGCCATTGTGGTACTCTCCCCTGTCATGCTATTGGTGATGTGGAAACTGCCTTCGAAGCTATCTGTGCTGACGGTATCGCCTTGCCAATGCTGCCGCAAAACTGTCGTTGCAGTCCCCGCTGGTAACGCACTGAGGTATTCGGTCGTGGCAGTATTCGTGCCAGACGCGCCGGTATTAGAAAAACCGTTGGTGGACGAATACGTCAGCGTCTGCGTCATGCCATCATGGGTGACTTGCACGTTATATGACTTGTCCGGTTGAAGCTGGCTGGCCACGGCGTTGACCGCTGGTGCCAGACTAGCCGTGCCGCTCGCCGGCACCGTAATGCTTTGGGTCGCGCCAAGCTGGGTGGCACCATCGAAAAACGCCACTGAATAATCACCGGCAACCCCAGCCGTCGGATCCATGATGTCTTGGGCCCGTAACGCATCGCGGCGCAGGTAGATGTTCAAGGCTCTGGGCACCGAATCAGTGGAATCGATACTCTGCAAGCTACCGTCGCTGGCCCACAAAGGGCTACCATCGGTATTGTAGGCTATCGACAAGGGATCGCCATTAATAGAAAAGCCGTCGAATACCCCACCTGTTGGCGGCAGGAACAACACATTATGCGGTGCTGGGTCAGATACGTCAGCGTTGCCACCGTTGAGTTGCGCCTGCGACGCATCCACAGTCATCACCAGCTGCTTCATTCCTGAAGCAGCCTCAAGATTCTGACCGGTCAACGCCATCATGTTCAAGACGTCCAATGACACGTCGCCCTTGTCATCGGTCACCCGCGTCAACGTTTTACCACTACCACCTTGCATACTGAAGGTGACTTTAACGCCTGCCAAGCCTTGCGTTTTCGTACTGCCAGGCGTCGTCATCAACGCGTGGATGGTCGCCGCTTTGGCGCCGGCAAACTCCAACTCCTTCATGGTCGTTGAACCCGCAATCGAGCCAACGGCGACGACGCTGTCGGCGGTGGTGGTCAACTTGCCGGTCGTAGCGCTTTGATAGTCCGTCCCGACGTTAATGACGCCTTTGGCCGCACTCCAGGTGAAGTAATAATCGTTGTCGTTACTGCCATAACCGTCCGGAGCTTTGGTCTCGTGAATCTTAAACACCCGGACTGCAGTGGCCGATGCGGAGTTGGTCACGTTCAGTTTCGCCACACCGTCAGACCCAGTGGTGATAGGCTGAGAATCTCCTACCGGTTTCCCGGCAGCCGAATATTCCGTAACTGCAAAATCTGCGTCGGGAAGCCCTTGAGTTCGGTCGCCAATGACGACCTTCTTCAGTGTGATGGTCTGGTTGCCTGTCGCCTGCTTCGGCAGCCCATAAACCAGCATCCCGCCGGTCGCCTTCAACGTCACGCCGGTGCTGGTCGTAACGCTGGTTTGCGTCAAGTTCGTCCGGTCAGTGCCGACCGCGGTAACGCCGCTGCCGGTATCGTATTTGAAGTAATATGGCTTGCTGTCGGCAACATAACCGGCTGGTGCGTCGCTTGATGTGATTTGGTAGACGCCGTTTGTCAGCGCCTTATCCGACCATGTGGCCTTGCCACTCGCGTCACTGGTCAGCGCCTTTGACGGTGTCGTTGCGGCGCCGCTGTCGCTCACTTTGGCGACGTTCAGCGTCCCAGACAGCGGGGTGTTGGCATTGTCCGCCGCCACCAACTTGGTCGCCAGCTGCTTTTGTTGTAGCGTGACGGTCAGTGTCTGTCCAGAATCATCGACGCTGGCGGCTTTGTTGTTGCCACCATCAATGCTGAGCTTGTCCGTAGCCGCATCCAATTTCACCGTGAAGCCACTCACGCCGCCGTTTAGCGCATAGTTGTCTGCGTTGGTGCCACTGAGGCTGACAAACTTCTGGTCGCCCGCAGCGTAGTAAAACGGCCCGGTTTTGGCAGAATTCGTCGAATCCTTGAAGTCGTTAGGCACCAGCAAGTCACTACCGTTGTTGGCAGCGGAGCCGCTTTGATGCTTCTGGACGTCGCCGCCTTGCGTACCTTTCATCCCCGACAGATTGACAGTAACGCCTGTCAGCGGATGCCCTTGCGGATCGACGACCTTGATCACCTTGGCCTTCAACGCGTTGTATTGCAACTTCTTACCCACCACCGAGTAGCGCCCGGCGACGGCATGGCCGTCACCGTTATTGCTCGGATCGATCGTCATGTTGCCGTTCAAATCTAGCGAAAACGTGACACTGCTATCCGGCATATAGTAGTTGTCCCCATTCCAGCCGTTAGACGAGCGGTAAACCGCCCCGCCGGCATTTGGGATCTGATTATAGGAAATCAGCGTGTATTTGACAGTTGGTAAGAACTCCGCCTTATTCGTCCCCACCGTCCCGTCGGCATTGACCTTGACGAAGCTGGTGAAGCTTGCGCCAGGCGTCTGGCTGGATTGGGCTTTGAGGCCGCCGGCATTTGCGTAATCATCATGGTTGACGATCGTTTTCCGCAACTGGTTGGCGTTCTCGTCTGACGCGAAACCTGTGTTATAAGCGAATGCGTACATCTTGGTGAGGTCATCATAGAGATACCCATAAGGATAATCCGCCACCGTGTACTTGCTTGTGCCACCAGTCCCGTCGTTGGCGACTGATAAGGCGGTCAAGCCATAATCAGCAGTAGGAAAAGTCTGCGCTGTCGTCGCCAGCGTCATGGCAGTCGAACTACTGCCAAGCGTAGCGGTGACGACTGTGGCGCTACCCAAATCAGCATGCACGCTAAGCACCAACTTAATCGACTTGATCGGCGTCGTCCCGACTTGGGTCACCGTCACCTTGCCTGGCGTACTGGCATCGATTTTTACCGAATCGGTCGACAGCGACGACAAGCCGTTGGCACTCAAGGTCTTTTGCGGATAAAACTGCAGGTTGTCCCCACCGAGATCGACGGTGATCTTATCGCCTTGTGCTGGGGCTGAGTTGGTCAGTGTCAAGGTCACATTGTCGCCAACGCCATATTTGGTTTGGTTGTTTGCTGTACTCATCCCAACTGTACCAGCCGCATGGGTCGGCTGAGGCGCCACAAAGCTGAGGTTGGCGAAAATAGCAAAAACTGCCATCAACATGTAGATGATCCGCCGCCAGCCTGACGCCTGACTCCCTTGTTTGTCCATCTGCACAACCTCCCTTATCTATCCAATTCACACCGGGCTCATCTGTGCGTATCGTTACATCAACGATTGCGCGCATTATCCCTATCAATATCTTCATTATACATGGCGAAAAATCATCTGCTGTGCAACCTTATAAAGAAATCCTTCCAAATTTTGGTTTACTTATATAGTTAGCACCATTGATGCCTACGATTTGCGCGATGATTTGCGGATATAGACTGTGCGTCTTTAGTATACGGTAATGCTGGGGTTAGTAACTGCTTATACATTAAAAAAGCACCCAGGCCGCTAAGCCTAGGTGCCATACAAACTTTTAGTTGTTGCCGTCAGGCGCATCGAGCACCCGCGTCCAAGTCATGTTCGACTGGTATAACGCGTCGGCGTTGATCCCTGCACCGGCTGGTAGATGGAGCGAGACCCCACTGGTTTGCCAATAGGCGGTATAGGTGCCAGGAATATTGGACACTTCACCAGCTGTGTTCACAGCGTCTTTTTGGTTCATCATGGTTTCACCAACGCCACTACCCAACATGATCGTGTGCGCTTTTGAAGGCAACGCAGCAGGATTAAACGAGTCTTGCGTGCCGCTCGTTGACTTGGTATACATTCCCCCGTGATTCTCGGCAAAATCGATCGTGCTATTGTCGACTGTCGGATCGGTTCTACCGTTGACCGTGAATGCCCCCGCTGTCAGATCAACATGCCAACCGTCAGGATAACTCCCAGTCTGCTTGAGCCGAACCCCGAACAGCGATGCACCTGGATTGG
Organism: Lacticaseibacillus boliensis; assembly: GCF_054784775.1. Lineage (NCBI taxonomy): Bacteria > Bacillati > Bacillota > Bacilli > Lactobacillales > Lactobacillaceae > Lacticaseibacillus > Lacticaseibacillus boliensis. Next base: position 4,763 of record NZ_BAAIHN010000041.1, on the reverse strand, counting down.
CGCTCTGCACAAAGCTGTCGGACAACAGCGTCGTCGGAATGCCACCAGCTAAGTTCTCAGGATCTGAATTGTCTTGCAGCGGCAACGACTTGGCCGTCGGCTGGTTAACCTCAGTCATCCCGAAGTTCATGTCGTTGCTGTCTGGTATATCAACAAAGCCGACATCAGGTTCTGCCCATGGAAAGTCATAAACCACCTGGGTCCCGACCCCGACATTATTCTTCAAGAAGGTGTTGACCGTCTGAGTCGTCACGTCGTTAGTCGTGTTGGTCCAATCCATGGTTGGGATCGTGCTGCGATCGACCGTGCCAGACGTTGGTGCCGTCGACAGATAATCTGCCGTCGTGCCGCTAAGGGCAAAGCCAGCATCAGGCTGGACCCAACCGGTACGTGCTTGATAGGTTAGCGTGATCGGATCGGTCACCATCGTCATGTCAGGCGAACCCCACGTCTGCTTGATGGTCATCGTGAACTTACTGGTACTGTTAACGTTCATCGCGGTCAATGCCGTTTTCCCGAAGGCACTGATCGGATCAGGCAATTTCACCAACCCGTTGGTATTCGTCGTCAACGTGCCGGTGACTGTTGCCCCAGTGCTGTTAGTCATCGTGTACCCGAACGTCGCGTTGACGTCGTGTTGATCGTTGCTGGCTTGTGCACGCAGGACATAGCGCCGGAAATACACGCCTAACTCGCCGGCCTGCAACTGGCTAGTGCCGCTGAGGGCAGTACTGCTGGATGGACTGATTTTGGCATCCTTGTCAAAAATCTGTTGCGGGTCCGTCGCGGTATTTTCACCAGGAACGCTGAAGCCTTTTCCGAAGGTGAAGTTGACCTCGTGGGTATCTACACCGTTATAAGGGTAGCTACCTTGACTCGACGTCGTCCCAGCACCATCAGCATACATCTTGAACGAATCTGTTTCTGCGGTAGCCGGCATTGTGCCAGCTTTGCCACCGAGGATCTGGGTGTAGATCGTCTGCCCGGTCATCCTCAACTTACCGGTGCTATCGGTGAACGGCGAGCTGCTGGCGTAAATCGACTGGTTGTTGTTTCCGACGTAGACGAACTGCGCCTTAGCCACTGGTTGGTTTCGGCCAGAAGCAGTCGGTGCATTGCTCATCGCATTAATCGTGTAGTATTGATCTAACCCGAGGTTGATGATGCTTTGCTCGGGATCATCCCCGGTAGGAATCGGCGAATTCATGACAGAGGCCACGCTATCCGGCGTCTTCTGTGAGAATGTCCCGTCAGCTGTCTTGCTAACGCTGATCACCCCTTTGGCACCAGACCATTTCAGGAAATATGAAGTGCCTGCAGACAACGGCTGATATGGCTGAATCTTACTATCCGTAAGTGGGTTTTTAACCGATAGTTTAAACGTCCGTACCTTATCTGGTGACTGGGCGTTGATGATTGGGCCAGCAAAACAAGCTGTCCCAGACCCAGGAGCATTATAGGCGCCAGAAGTAAACGCCGCCCCTACCGGCGTGGTGCCATTGTACTCTTGGAACGTATAGTCGGGACCGGAGTTCTCATCATCAACGGTCTTACCAAGATCGAACATCGCAGATTGGCGAATCACGATTCGTTGTGGCAACATAACCGTCATTGAACCATCACTGTTGACTTTGTATGCACCACCATCACCGATACCGCTATTTGATATTTGCGAGGTATCATTTGGAAGACCGCCAACAGAAGTAGCGCCTTTGGCTTTCGACCAGCGGAAATACATCTCGGAGCTTATTTTCGAATATCCAGGTGTTGCCTTGGTTTGTTCGATTTTAAAGGTTTCAATATCAGTTGGCGGGTTTGGCAGATCAATGTTGATGTTCCCATCGGCATCGCTGGTTCCGGTATAAACGTCGCCAGTATTGAGCCGAGTAATTTTGAATGCCGATCCTGCCAAGTGATCGGTTCCTACACCCCGAAAACCATTTTCATTAACCACGTTCAGCTTGATACTGGACTGCGCCTTGAGCGTATACTGCACGACCTGCCCGGCATTACCGTCGCTGTCGGCGGTGATCTCTGCGCTATTGGCAACCGGTGTCGCAAAGCTCAGCGTGTCTGCCTTGGCATCGAGCTTCAACTCGCCGCCGGTGGCTGGTATATCAACCTTGTTGCCGCTGGCGTCAGTGATCTTATCCAGCGTCAGACTACCGCTTGGCCAGGCAAAAACATCCTTGTTCGTCGGGATCAGTTCGCCTGTACCGTCACTACCGGTCGTCGCCGTTAACACGTCCTTGCCAGTGCTGTCTTTGAAGGTCGCTGTGTCGCCAGAAAGCGGGTTGCCGTTAGTGTCTTTCAACTTCAACAGCTTGACCTTGTTCAAAACGACCGAGGCCGTTTTGCCGCTGGTCGTGACCGCGTTAGTCAGCGTTGACCCGTTGCTCTGAGAATCTGCGGCAATATCGCCACCAGATGCCGGCGCATACAGTTTCACGTTACTGTCGTTGACATAGTAGTGATAAGCATCGGTACTTGCGGCTGCACGTTGCTTCATCGCCGTGTTTTGGATTGAATAACCCAACAGCGGACTGGTCAACAGATACCCTTTGGTAACCGCATTATTGATCTGATCATAAAGATCACCTGACGAGATCGAAATCGGTAGTGGCTTGGTCGTCCACAACGGCTGCACGACCCCATACCCAGCACCGTTGGTCGCATCCCCTGACACTTCTTTGGCGGTCGCCATACTGCTGTCGCCGTTGTCAAACGCCTGGCCAGGAACGATGCTGACATCAACTGAAGCCGGCTGCATGAAGTCGCTGGCTTTGCTGTTTGGGTTCAAGATCAGACCCGCCAACCCGTCATAAGCTTCGCCGTTAGACATAATGTTGACCCCTGGCGTTGCCGGCAAAGCGGCGCCGTTGATACCTTGGCCAGCCGCGTTGACATAGCGCCAACGATAACCGGTATCGCCGGAGAAGCTGCTGGTCGGATTGTTCTTGATGACCAAGTTACCAGCATTATCGATCATGGCATTGGCGGCACTCTTGGCCGTCGGGTTCGTGCTGTCGCTCGGGTCACTGCCATTCACATCGCCGGCAGTCACCGCGGTGAAGCCGCTACCTTGCACCCACTTGGCATAATACACATGCGGATCGATCTGGTAGCCGCTGTGGGACTGGGTTTCTTGAACCTTGACGACCCGAGTCGCGGTCGTGCTGCCAGTCGGCAACGCGACGCTGACCATGCCATCGGTGCCGGTGGCATCAGTCGTGGTCCCCGCCAGCGGATCGCTGGCCTTGTCTGTGGCCGGTTCCGTAACATAAAACTTCGAACCCGCCAACGCGGTTGTGCCGTCTTGGGCGGTTTTCTTGATTGATAGTGTCGTCTGGGCTTTGGTCAGCTTCTTATCCGCGAAAACCAGGTGGCCGTCGCTATCGACCGACACCTGATTGTCTGCAGTCTTCTTGTCAGTTGGGGTAGCGTTAGCGTCGGTGCCCACATCCGTGAAGCCACTGCCGAGTTTCCACTTGGCATAATACGTCGTCTTGTTTGCCGCATAGCCGTCTGGTGCCGTTGCTTCTTGAACCGCAACGATCCGCGAAGAGGTCGAGCTTGTGGCTGGCACAGTCACGCCTGCCAACCCGTCGCTACCAGTTGCTGCGGTGGTCGTTGCCTTCACCGGATCGGTCGTACTCTTGTCGGTCACACTGAACTCCGCACCAGCCAAGGCGTTGCCGGTATCTGTATCGGTTTTCTTGATGGAAAAGTTCTTCTGTGCGTCGGTCAAGGTACTCTTATCGATGACCTTGAGCGTGATGGTTTGTTCCGTGCGCCCACCATAGGTCCCGTTCGTGTCGGTGGCGCCGACCACATCGTTATTCGTCACACTGAGCTTGTCCGTTTTTGTATCTAATTTCAGCGCAAAGTCGCTGGCCGGTAAATAATACTTGCCGGCATCACTGCCTGCAAAAGCGATGTTTTGGAACGCCTGGGTACCGTCGCCAGTCCCTTTGCCCCAATAAAAGCCCGCTGCCGCGCCACTTGTTGCGTCGCTTGACCATGTCTTCGGGACGATTTCGCCGGTCCCGTCAGAACCTGTCGTCACCTTCATATCGGAGAAATTAACCGTGGCGCCGGAAATTGGATTATTATTCTGGTCAACGATCTTCACCCGCTTGACCTTGTAGACATCCGCGATGATCTGCGTGGCGCCGGCATTGGTATGCCACTGTCCAGGAACCGCACGTCCATTGGCGTTAGACGTGTCAAGCGTGACATCTCCCATGCCAGTGAAGGTGAAGGAAGGCAACCCGTCCGGCATATAGTAAACCGCACTGAGATTGCTTGATGAGCGTGTGAATGTTGTCTCTGCGCCTGCGACCGGCTGATAAGGTTTCAGCGTGTACTGCTTACCGATTTCAAATGGTAGGTTGGCAGACGTCGGCACCCCGCTGGCACTCAATCTGACGAAGGGTTCAAAGAATGGAAAATAGTTACTGGTTGAGATCGAGGCATTGTAGCCCCAGTCTGTCGAAGCCCCCATCAGCGCTTTGTAGATCGGTGACAGATCGGTCCCGGCATCTGTATTTCCGTTATGAACGACTGAATACCACTTGTTATTGGCAGCATCGGTTTGCTGAACAGAGAATAGATATTTGCCCGCCATCTGATAAAGCCTGGATTATTCACCTCGGTATTTGGGACATGAAATCGCATCTGGCCGGTCTGAAAGCAACGTTTGGAGCGTTGCGAATACTGACTGAGCGGAGAAGTTGGTGATCGATGCACCACGAACAGACCGA
>NZ_BAAIHN010000040.1:0-21365 GCF_054784775.1 Lacticaseibacillus boliensis | reverse complement strand
ATGGGTGTACGGACTCATAGTCGAGTTCTCCTTGTAGTTGGTCTTGTGGTGATTCCATTTTACAAGGACTCAGGCTATGAGTCTTTTCTATTTGACTAATTTGTTGCACTTGAATTGTAAATCCGTCGTTACTGAATTGCTTGGCCGTCAGATTCACTGTGACGCTTGGGACGTGGCTGTGGTTGAGCACGCGCTTGATCAAGCTGATCTGCGTGGTGGTGGGGATTTCAAAGCTATCCGGTAGCCGCCACTGGTTGCGATCGTAGGCGCGCAACAACAGTTCGTTCATGATGACCGGCTGATCAGTGGACCGTGCATCAACGATCGGCTGGGCAAAATAAGTATACGTCGGCAGCCAGTTCTCCGCTTCCCGGGCGTGTTGAGGCACCCCTTCGACGGTGATGGCATCGCGGCCGCTGTGCTTGCTTTGCGTCATGCTGGTCGTCGCCCGCTTGTACAACGGATCGACGTCTTTATCCACGGTTTGAATCTGGGACAAGCCGGCCGAGATCGTCAACATCAGCTGGTCGTCTTGATAGGAGAAGGTGTGGGTGCGAACCGTATCCCAACAGTCCAAGATGATCGGGGCGGCGATGGTGGTCGGGGTGTTGACGAAAATAATGCTGAACTCTTCGCCGCCGGCACGGAACAGATGGGACTCAGCGCTGTATTGCGCAGGCACGTGTTGCAACACCTCAACGACCTGCGACAAGATCGCGTTGGCACCGATGTGGCCATAGCGTTCGTTGACGTCGGCAAAATGATCGACATCAATCACCGCCATGGTCAGCGGCTGGCGACTTTGCTTCGCGCCTTCAAACAAACTGGCGACGTTGCGGGCATACGAGGCGTAAATATTATTGACGGTCAGATCTTCGCTGGTGGCCTGGCGAGCGACCAGCTGGCGCTGACGCGAAACGATCCAATACAAGCAGGTCAAGGCGGTCATGATCAAATACGCCCCAATGTTGAGGTAAAGATACGCGGTAGTCAACGCGACCCCGGGAGTGGTCAGCCAATAGGCGAAGGCCACATAGGCGCCGGCGGCCAGGCAATACCAAAACCGGTAGCGCAGGTCCCAACCGTGCATGCGAATGACGACCAGCAAGCCGATCAAACCGACTAGCGTCAAAAGCACCGGCAGGGTGACCAGGTTCGCCCAGTGCCCCCCAATCCAAACTACCAGCAGCGCCACACAGCGCAGCAGATATTCCCATCTGCCCAGCTGATTATCCAGCACCGGAAAGGCAATCAAAAACAGGCCGATACTCGCGTATAACCACGCATCTTGGATGCTGGTCATGCTGGTCGCCACCAACAAGCCACCCAACACCCAACTGGCCAGTGGCAAGAGACAGCGGATGGCGATCTGCTGGGCTTTTGACAGCACCGTGTTGCCGACCACCCGCTGCCAGATCCGCGAGTAGCCGATCACCAAGGCGCAGACAAAGACGATGGCAAAAACAAGTAACACAATCTGCGGAAGCAAGATTGCTGATTCAATTGTTGCAAACATTATTGCGAATTACCCCCAAAGACGCTTCACCGGGACGATTGAACTTAACGACATGCATACTAAACTAACTTTATAACCATCTGGATGATTGGACAAGGGGACAGAGAAGATATCTTATAGATATTCGCAAACCTCCGCTACAATCCTTGAGGTATGGGGCGGCACAAGAGCATTATCACGCAAAAAACACCGAGGCAAATTTGCCTCGGTGTGAGTGGTTTGACTTATTTGCTGAGCTTGCTTGCAGCAGCCTTGTCGATCATGACGGTGACATCAGCGTGCTTTTGCAAAGCAGATGCTGGCACGTCTTCGGTTGCAGGGCCTTCGATCATCTTTTGGACCGCGTCGGCTTTGTCTTCGCCGAAGGCCAAAAGCAAGATCTTCTTGCTCTTCAAGATGGAGCCGATGCCCATGGAGTAGGCGAAGGTTGGCACGTCTTCTTCTTTGTCGAAGAAGCGAGCGTTGGCGTCGATGGTGGATTGCGTTAAGGCAACCTTTTGGGTCCCACCATTGAAGTCAGAGCCTGGTTCGTTGAAGCCGATATGACCGTTGCGGCCGAGACCGAGCAACTGGATGTCGATCGGATGGTCGGCGATCACTTTGTCATAACGCTTGGTTTCTGCTTCGGCGTCTGGGTTGAGCCCGTCTGGCACGAAGGTTTCTTTGAATGGTTTGAGGTTGAATAGGTGCGTATTCATGAAGTAGCGGTAGCTCTGGTCGTTGGTTGGTGCGAGGCCAACGTATTCATCCAAGTTTACGGAAGTCATGTTGGAGAAGTCGAGATCACTGTCAGTCATGTTCTTGTACAGCGGGATCGGGGTGCTACCAGTTGCCAGCCCTAAGGTCGTGGCACCGTTAGCCATCCCCTCTTTAATAAATTCGAATGCGGCTTTGCTTGCTTCGGTACTGTTATCGAAAACTTTGACGTCCATTGAATTTTCCTCCCTCTCTTGGTCTAGTCCAATATAACACCGGTCTAGGCCAGTGTCAACACCATCCATCATCATTATATTCGCAAGCGATGGCTGGCCTCAAACTTTACGCATGGCAAAAAATACCGCACGCCTCCAACGTAGGAGTTGTGCGGTACGAGCGCGCTTAGGCGGTAAAATAAGGCGCGATGAATTTTGAAATATGATCTTGGTATGCCTGTGGGTCCACCCAGTAGCTTTCCGCATGAATGGCGTCGGGAACCAGCCACAGCGCCTTAGGACCGGCACTGGCGGCGTAATTTTGCTTGCCCATCCAAGTCGGGACGTAGACGTCTTTTTGCCCGTGGATCACCAGTAGCGGCAGGTGGTTGCGACGCAAAGCGGCTTCGACATCAACACGGCCGATGCGGAACCCAAGCCGCCGGTAGTTGATGAAACTCGCCAACGGCACCAGCGGCTTGTCCGGCATGTGAAAAAGCTTTTTCATCAAGTAGGCCAGCTCTGCGTTCAGGCTGTTGTAGCCGCAGTCTTCGACAATCGCGCGGACTTGCTTGGGCAACGTCGGCTCGCCTGCCACCAGGCTGACAGTGGCGCCGCCCATGGAGGTGCCAAACAACAACAGCTCGCAGTCGTCACCGAGATACGCGACCATTTGCCGTAGCCATTGCAGGTAATCGAGGCGATCCAGCCAACCGAAGCTGATGTAGGTGCCATCGGACTGGCCGTGGCCGCGGTCGTCGGGAAGCAATACCGAAAAGCCCATGTCGTAAAACATGTGCGCGTAGTTGCTCATCGTGATGCCGGTGCCTTTGTAGCCGTGGCCGATAATGACGGCTTTTTTGCTGTTAGGATGTTCAAGCCACAAGCCAGACAGATGCTGGTCGTCAGGCGTGTCGATGTGCCAGACGTCAGGATGTTGATTTTCCACCCAGTCGACGTGATAGTAATAGTCTGTCGCATATTTTTGCATGGCATCAGACGCGTCGGGGACGTAGTTGATACGCTTGAACGCATAGGTATAAAGTTTCTCGGCAGCCGCCAAGGTACCTGCGGTAAGCAGTAGCGGTGTCGTCATACCGATCAGGCGGCTTTTTTTCATTATGGTTACTCCTTTGGTATTGGTGTGATCGTGGTTGCGGACGGGTTTGGACGAAAGCAACTCCAGTAGGATCAATCTGTCGCTTTCACCCACACCCTAGGTTTTGCGTATGAGGGCAGTTGGATGTGTTAAGGATCAACAAGGTCGGTCCAGTTAATCGCGAATATCTTGTTTAAATCAAATGTGTTGCCAGGTGTGATTACGTTTTTGGTCTCTTGGAAATTGCCACTTCCAATGATTAGACGTTGAATGTGAGGACGGGGTGCGCGGAGACGGGAGATGGCTCAGGTGCGGCGTTGTTGTTAGCGGCTTTGCCGCTTACAACAAAGGCGTCGAAGAAGATCCACTCGGGCTTTGCCTGAGTTAGCTTCTGAGCGCCTCGCTCCGTTCCAGCCATCTTCCGTCGTAGCGCACCCCGTCCGGACCTGTACAACTAAACCAAACCTAAACACGCTTATGCTTCTGGGTTTGCAGAATCGGTGAGGTAGATGGCGCGCAGGTCGTTGAGATCGCCGTGGGTTAAGTGCAACTGCTGGGTGAGGTAGCCTTCCCAGTCGCCGTATTCCTTATCGATCAATTGACGGATCGCGTCGTAGTTGCTGGTTTCGGCTTGGTGGGAATTCATCTGGTTAACGAATTGGTTGGCACCGTGCATGAGATCAGCGTGAGCCATTTTATCAGGGGCTTCCAGCACCAGGTTCGTCAGCAGGTAGTCCTCACGGATGGTGGCTTCTGGCACCCCGAGCGCGCCTTCGATCATCATCGCGGCGACGCCGGTGCGGTCTTTGCCGGCAGTACAATGGAAAACGACGGATTCGTTGGGCTGGTCGTTACTCAGCAAGATGCTGAATAAGTGGGCGTAAACCGCGTTGGCGTGGCCGTCGGTGAGCATCTGGCAATAGGTGTCTGCCATCGAATCTGCAACACTGTTGCCACGCAACTTACGGCCGAGGCGCTTGAACAGGCCGGTTTTGTCAGTGAAGGGATAAACAGAAAGGTGCTGGAACGAAATCGTGCGTGGGATGCGATCCGGCCGCGTTTTGACTTCATCGTCGGTGCGCAGATCGACGTCAAAAATCACGCCGTAGTCTTCGAGCATCTCGCCGCCTTCTGGGCGCAGATGGCCCATAGAGCCAGAGCGCAACAGCTTGCGCCAAGCGATATATTGGCCCGAATCGGTGGCATAGCCGCCGAGTTCGCGCAGATTGATAGAGTGTGGAACAGGCAAGATACGAGCTGGTTTCATGGTAAGCCTCCGTGTTGTGATTATCCTATATTATAATATAAGATAACTCCAGAAAAACGATGAATTCGTGTAATCCGATTATTGAGAGGTCTAGGTGTTTTCAGCAGGCATCAAATTGCGTATAATAGGGATAACTAGGTCATTCATTAAGGAGATATCATGGCGGGATTGAAACTTTTCACACTGAACGGGAATAAGCCACTGGCGCAAAAAATTGCGACTGAACTCGGGTTACCATTGTCACCGGCGTCTGTGCGACATTTTGCAGATGGCGAGATTCAAATCGATCTTGATGATTCTGTACGTGGTGCGGATGTGTTCGTCATCCAGCCCGTGTCAGATCCGGTCAACGAGAACTTCATGGAACTGATGATCATGATCGATGCTTTACGGCGGGCATCGGCTCACCGCATCAACGTGGTGGTTCCTTATTACGGTTATGCGCGTGCGGATCGCAAGGCCCGTTCACGTGAACCAATCACCGCCAAGCTGGTTGCCAACTTGCTGGAGATGGATGGCATTGATCGCATTGTCACCGTCGATCTGCACGCAGACCAGCTTCAAGGCTTCTTCGATGTTCCTGTCGATCATCTCAAGACGGTCGCCTTGTTCGGACGCTATTTCCGTAACCTGCAACTTGGCGACAACACCGTGGTGGTGGCACCAGACCATTCCGGCACCAAGCATGCGCGCGAGCTGGCCGAGTTGCTCGGTTTGCCGATCGCGATCGTCGACAAGCGTGAAGCCAACGGTGAAGCTGGGGTGATCGGGGATGTTGACGGTAAGCACGCGATCGTCGTCGATGACATGATCGATACCGGCACCCGCATCAGCGATTCTGTGGCTGCCTTGCACGCCGCAGGGGCCAGAGACGTCTACGCCGCAGCTACGCACGCGGTGTTGTCCCGTGGTGCCGCAACCCGCATTGGCAAGCTGCCATTGAAGCAGATCGTGTTGACTGACACGATCGAGATGCCTGCTGAAAAGCGGCTCGACAACATGCAGATCCTTTCCGTTGGCCCGATGATTGGCCAGGCAATCCAGTTGATTGCGACCAACCAGTCGATCCACCCGTTGTTCACGCTTGATTAATTATGTTTCTAAAAATCCGGTGCTCACCGGATTTTTTTGTGGTCAAACCCTTGCGTCAGTAAGGACGACGTGCTATTATATTTAAGTCGTCAAGCGACGCAACATGGGTGGTTAGCTCAGCTGGCAGAGCAACGGACTCTTAATCCGTGGGTCCAGGGTTCGATCCCCTGACCACCCATCAGAGGTTTACCGACCGACTTCCAAATGGAGGTCGGTTTTTTTGTGCGACAAAAAGCTGGCGGTATATCTCCAGTATTCGAGGGGATACACCGCCAGCTATTACAAAGCACTTTTTGCCAAGTCGCTTAGCACCTTCCGTTGCGGCGCCGGCAAACTGCCATCTGCCTTGGGCCCGACATTCAGCAGCAACCGGCCACGCTGTGATCGGGCTTGGGCGACCATCTGCCGGACTTGCTTGGCCGAGATGAAGTCGCTGGTCCGGGCGGCGCGATTGTAGCCAAACGACAGATCCATGCCGCGGGTGATTTCGTAATAGTCCGGCGCGCCTGTCCAAATCGAGCGATATTCAAGTGTCCGATAGTCGTAAAAACGCGGCGCGGCGCTTTTGTGCGTGCGGGCCTGCCGCCAGTTGACGAAGGCGCCGCCTGCGTTGAACAGCGGGTACAAGAGACGGTGGCGTAACCAGCCGGGATAGTCGCTCCAGCGGTCGTTCACCATCCCGTCTGGAACCGTTGCGTAATAATCGGCAAACAGTTGTGGCAAGCGGGTGTCTGTTGGATAACCGATATCGCTCCACAAGATGTCTGGGCGGTAGCGGTCGATCAGCTCGTGCCATTGTGCCCAGACGTAATCGCGGTATTGCTTGCTGTGGTCGCTTCCTAACAGCATAGTGGCGGCGCTTTGGATCCGGTCGTGCTTGAACGTCCAATCCAACAAGCTGGAGTAGTAGACGCCAAACCGCATCCCGCGGGCGCGCACGGCCATGGCAAGTTGACCGATAAAATCAAAATCGAGATGGTAACCAGGCGCATGCGGGTTTTGAACCTGGGTGTCATACATGACGAATCCGTCGTGGTGTTTGGTGACCACGACCACATACTTGGCGTGTGCCGCCGCAAATGCGTTTGCCCAGGCATCGACGTCGACTTGGCGCGCCTGTTCGCCAAACTTGCGGGCAAAATCTGTGTACGACGCGTTGCCGTAATGCTCACGGTGGTAGCGCCCGGTCGGCCCGGTTGGGAACAACATACTGTTGGCGTACCATTCCGCGTAAGGTTGATGTTTGAACTGCTCGTACAGCGTCGGGTGCTTACCGGCGGCTGGTTTTGGCGCAAACGCTGGTACGCTGTACAATCCCCAGTGAATGAAGATCCCGAAGTCTGCGGCTTCAAACCAGGATGGGGCTTGAGTACGGTGAATGTTGACTTGGGTCATGTGAACGCCTCCTATGGCTAAAGCTGTGAGGATCGACAGATCAAGCGAGATGGGTAGCCTAGCGCAGTGCCGTGAAGCCGTATGTTGGCTTTGCGGGATCGCGCGTCGCTAGCTATGCTCGCGGTACCGATCTGAATGCGACGATAAAGCTGTGAGGATCGGCAGATCAATATTTTCGTGATAGCTGGGCCTCAGCATCTGCGTGCGGCATGCGGCCGGCGTTGGCTTCGGCCATTAACTGCACGTCTTTGTCGTTCAGGTGATAGAAAAATAGTGGGACGAGCGCCACCCCAGCGCCGATGGCTGGCAGTAGCTCTGCGACGATCCACAGCCCGCTCAAGGCTTCTGGCGACTGTTGGATCGCCAGTCGTTGCAAGTCAGCGAAGCTCGTCGCTTGGATCGGGGCCCAGGCGAACAGGCCGAGGACGAACAATCCCAGCGGCTGGGCGAGCGAGATCAACTTGCCGCAAAAAGACTGGATGGCAAAGGCAATCCCTCGCGCGTCGATGCCTGACGAAAATTTGGCGTACTCCACCACGTCAGGCGTGAAGGTCAGATTCAGCGTTAAGACCACGCCTTGGGGGATCGAGCGCAAGGCGATCAAGCCGAGATACAGCGGCAGACTTTTGGTCCCGCCGAGGTAAACCAGCAAGGTGGTGATGGTCAAGGCAACGGCGCTGAGGAAAAACAGCTTGAACTTGTCGATGTGCTTGAGGATGACGCCCATCAGCGGCGCCATCAAGGCCATCGGAATCGCCATGGCAATCATGGTGAGCGTCGAGATCAAAGCGCTACCGAAGAAATAATACGAAACGAACAGGTCGACGGCGCTGGAAGTCCAGGTGATCCCGGAAATAATGTAGTAAAGATAATAACGCTGCAGGTACTTGTTGACCTTGACGTACTGCCACATCTGCTTCAGCGTGTAGCGGCTATTGGCGGCGACTTGATGGACGCGCTCTTTGGCAAAAAACGATACCGGCAGCATCAACAGCAGCATGATTACAGCCAAGACGGTGGCTGTGGTCCCGAAGCTGAACCCGCCTGCTTCAGAAACCATAAACGTGGCGACCATCGAGGCGATGAAGGTCCCGACCATGGCGGCCATCCGTGCTACAGACAAGATCGCGTTGCGCTCGACGGTGTTAGTGGTCATCAAGGTGACGAGGTTGTAGATCGGGACGTCGGATGTGGTGTAGGCGGTGTCCCACAACACATAAGAAACCGCGAACCAGACGAGCTTTTGTCCGGGGCTCAAGAAGGCGGGGATGTTGAAGACGACGATCGTCATCACCGGCACGACGATCATCGCGATCCGCAGCCAAGGCAGACTGCGGCCGGACTTGAAGCGCACCTTGTCGAAAATTACGCCAAACAGCGTGTCTGAAAAAGCGTCCCAGAGCTTGACGGCGACCATCGCAAACGCGATCTGGGCCAGTTGGATGCCGTTCATCAACAGATAAGTCGTCAGCATCCCGGTCAAAAAACTCATCGCCATGCCTTGTCCGGTAAAATACGACCAGAAACTGACGCGTTCACCGGCGCCGGTTTCGTTCGTGGCTGGGGGTTGTTGTGTGGCCATGCGTCACGCCTTCTTTCCGTGATTGGCTAAGGCAACTAAGAAATCGACCATCCATAATTTGAGACTGCCGCCGCTTTGTTGCGCCAGCCGGACCAACGGCGTGTCCCAGACAATCGTGGCCAAGAACCGACCTTCCGGCGAATCTGGAGCGGTGCCGTCATTTTTTTGCATGTTGGCGATCACCATCTCGGCGACTTTGCGCGCGATCAAGGAGTGCTTGGCCAAGTCGCGTGGGATGCTGAGACGGGTGAAGGTGCCTGGTTGCGGCACGCGTGCCGGCGTCGTCGCCAAACCGCTGAGCGTACTGAAATCTTGAACGCTCGGCAAGCCGCTGGGGTGTTGATACCAAGCCGGTGCCGCGATCTGTAATGCCGGCACGGCGACGGTGAGCGGCAAAGTTGCGCTGATGTTGCGGGAGCTGGTGCCGACGAAGACGTGCCAGCCGCCGCCGGCCAGCGTGAATTGTTGCTTGGGCTCATCCCAGCGCGAAAAAGCGCGTGCCAGCAGCGTTAGCGTGATGGTTTGTTGCTCGTCGGGTTGCAACCAGACCTTACGAAAAGCGGCGAGGCTTTGCTTAGGCGTCAGCTGGGCTTGATCGTCTTGACCGACGTAGACCTGGATGACTTCTGCGCCGGCGACGTCGCCGGTGTTGCGGACGGCAAGCGTCACCTGTAGCGACTGGTCGGCCGCGGTGAATTGAGATGCCGACAGTTGCGCGTCGCTTAAGGCAAAAGCGGTGTAGCTCAGCCCAAAGCCAAACGGATAGGCGACAGGCACCTGCGCCTTGTCATAATAGCGGTAACCGACGTAGAGGCTTTCCGCATAAGGGACGGATAACGGGTCGTGGCCGTACAGTGCACTCGACGGGACGTCTTCATAGCGTAGCGGATAGGTCTCGGCCAGCTTGCCAGACGGTGAAACGGCACCAAACAACAGGCGTTCTGCCGCGGCCCCGACGGCTTCACCGCCGAGAAACAGGTTCAAAACGGCCTTGGCTTCCTGTGCCCAGGTGGTCGTGATCACAGACCCGGCGACCAGCAACACGACGACGTTGGGATTGGCGGTAGCGACTGCGTCTAACAAAGCGACTTGGTCTGCCGGTAGCGCCAATGATTTGCGGTCGGAACCTTCCGCTTCCGCGGTGGCAGGCAATCCCAGCGCGACGATGACATCATCCGCTTGGCGGGCGACGTCAACGGCTGAATTGGCGAGCGCCTGATCGCCGGTACCGGTCAGCGAATAACCCGAAGCAAAGTGGACGTCGTGTCCGGCGGCTTTCAGTCCGTCTAGAATCGAAATGCTTTGTGGCGTGGTGATGTGTGAAGAACCGGCGCCTTGGATCCGTGTCTTCTCAGCTAAGGCGCCAACGACGGCCAGTTTGCGGCCTGGTTGTAGCGGCAGGATGCCATCGTTTTTCAACAACACGGCCGCGTTTTCCTCGATTCGCTGGGCCAGGTCTGCGTGCTTGGCCAGCAAGGCGTCACGGTCGCCGGCAAAAGTCGGTCGCTCACGGTCGGCGACGGTGGCGATGTTGGTGGCGGCGCGCGTGAGATTGGTGCGGGCCAGCGTACCTTTTTTCAAGGCCTTCAGCGCCGGCTTGTCGAATAGATGCGCGGAACTTGGCATTTCGAGATCGGTGCCGGCGTTCAAGGCGGCGACCTTGTCGTTCAGCGCGCCCCAGTCGGAGATCACGGCGCCTTCAAAGCCCCACTGCTTGCGCAAGACGGTGTCGAGCAGGTAGTCGTGATCGCTCATGTAGGTGCCGTTCAGCAGGTTATAGGCAATCATCAGCGTTTCCGGTTGGCTGTTGGTGACGGCCAACCGGAAGGCTTCGAGGTACAGCTCGTGTAGTGCGGTGGCGTCGATCAGCGAATCCGAGCGCAGCCGGGCGGTTTCCTGGCTGTTGCCGGCAAAATGCTTGATTGATGCCCCGACGCCGTTAGCCTGTAGCCCTTGGATCCAAGCGGTGGCCAAGGTGCCGGCGAGTAGCGGGTCTTCAGAAAAGTACTCGAAGTTGCGCCCGCCAAGTGGATTGCGCTTGATGTTGACGCCAGGGCCGAGCACGACGTCAACGCTTAGCGACCGCGCTTCTTGCGCGATGGCGGCGCCCATTTGGTTGAGCAAAGACGGATCCCAGCTACTTGCAGAGGCGCTTGCCGTCGGAAACGCCGTGGCCGGCACGGCTTCATTGATCCCGAGGTGATCGGACGCTTGTGCTTGGTAGCGCAAGCCGTGCGGACCGTCGCTCATGCGGATTGCGGGGATGCCTGCGACGCTTTCGCTATGCCAGAAGTCCTTGCCAGACGTCAGCTTGATCGCGTCTTCGTCAGATAGTTCGCGGCGGGTGGCACCGCTGTTGATAATGATCGTCATGACTCTGCCTCCTCCATGTATTCGCTTACCTTGAGAATACCATGTTACTTCTCTTTTGTAACGAGATGACGTTTTCCGGCAACGTAAGTCTTCTTTGGGATGTGTTGGGGGATAGCGGTATAGGTCGGGTTTGGTGTGTTCCGGCCCTAGAGATGGCTGGAACGGTGCGAGGCGCTCAGAAGCTAACTCGGCTCCGCCGAGTGGATCTTCCTCGACGCCTTTGTTGTAAAGCGGCAAAGCCGCTAACAACAATGCCGCGCCTGAGCCATCTCGGGCCTCCACACACCAAACCCTGACGTTAGCGTCCGTCATCACCGGAAGTGGCAATTTCCAAGAGAGTAGAAGCGGACTGGCGGCTGACAGTACATCTAACTAAGAACGGATTAGTTATAATCAACGAGTTACCCTGATTGCCATGACATCAAATTATCCTGATACGCAGAATCTAGGGTGTGGGCGAAAGTGACGGAAGCCGGTCAATCTGACGTGGTGAGATTGCTGTTAGAGACTTGTCGCTTACAGCAAGGCGCAGGTGGAGATCCACTTCGTCGCAGACGAAGTTAGCTCCGCCGAGCACCCTCTCCACGACAGATTGAAGCCTGCTGGAGTCACTTTTACCCGCGCCCGACAGTTTACTGGTCTACCCAACGCTAAATGCTTACGCTGCCGGACAGGGTTAGTTCTGATAAGAAGTGATGCTGAACGACGGGGCAACCTATTTTTAACGCTTTCGCGGTATACTGAAGGTACGCAAGGAGGACGATTATGGCGACGGCAGATACCAAGCAGGTGCTAGCGACGGTGTTGAAACAACTGATGCAAACGACTAGTCTTGACCATATTACGATCGATAAGCTGGCGGAAGCTGCGCATATCAATCGCAATACCTTCTATTATCACTTTGCCGATATTCATTCGCTGGTGGCATGGGTGTACGAACAAGATGTGGTCGAAGCGTTGCGTAGCCGCAGTGACATCCAACATTGGCAAGAAGCGTATCAACTGATGCTGACTTACATCGCGGATCATCAGCAGTTTTGCTTGAACACGTTTCATTCGCTGAATCGCGATGTGCTAGACAATTTGTTGTATCAGCACGCCGCGGAGATGGTCGACCGCGTCGTTACCAGCATCGACGCGCAGACACCACGGCGGGTGCGCGCGGCGATCACGAATTTTTATGGCTGGGCGATCACGGCGCAGGTGACCCAGTGGCTGGTGGCAGATCTCGAAGAGTCGCAAGAGTCGATGATCCGCAAGGCCGAGTTGATGATGGACGGCACGCTGGCGCATATCATCGCACGGGGCAAAGAAGACCCCTATTTTGGCGCTGTTTGATTTACAATGAAGCCGTGGAGGTGTATTGACATGATCAGTAAAGAAGAATTACAAAAGCAACTTAAACAAACGGTAACGGAGGTGTTGGCTGCCGCCAAGCTACACCGTGGCGACTTGTTTGTGCTGGGCTGTACGACCAGCGAAGTCGTCGGCGGTACCATTGGGAAAGCGTCCAACCCTGAAGTTGGCGACTGGATTGTGACCACGCTGTTGGATATTTTGAAACCGCAGGGAATCGATCTGGCTGTGCAAGGCTGTGAGCATATCAACCGCGCCTGTGCGGTGGAACGACGGGTCGCTCTCGCGCATGGTTTTGAGATCGTGAACGTGGTGCCCGCGCTTCATGCCGGTGGGTCCTGTTCGATGGCGGCCTTCAAGCATTTCGACGAGCCAGTCGAAGTCGAACACATCACCGCGCAAGCCGGGATCGATATTGGCGACACCAGCATCGGGATGCACGTGCAGTTCGTCCAAGTTCCCGTACGGCCGACGCACACCGAGCTTGGTGGCGCGCACGTCACGGCATTGCGTTCGCGGCCTAAGTATATCGGCGGCCAGCGTGCCCAGTATCAACAATTATAATGATGATGAAGGCCTCGCTACACTAGTAGCGAGGCCTTTTTGGTTAAAACAAAAACCGCCACTTCTATGTAGAAGTGACGGTTACTATTCTGGGTGGTCAGGGGATCGAACCCTGGACCCACGGATTAAGAGTCCGTTGCTCTGCCAGCTGAGCTAACCACCCATGACTGCATTGCCATTTGACAACTTTAAAAGTATAGCACGATTGGCCGGGTCGTCGCAACACTTTTTTTATGGTTGATGAGACCTTTTTTGGACAAAACCGCCAGATTGACTAAAGCCGCAGCGACAATGATGGCGTTACCATAAGGGTGAACCCAACGAAAGGAATGATGATGATGAAGAAATTCCTAGCATTGACGACAGTGGCGATCACGATTGCCGCGGCGGCTGGCTATTACACCGCCAAGAAGATGGAACTGTTCGTGTCAGATGAACACGACTATGACGAATTCGAATCTTAGTAGGAGGGATTAGACATGATCAAGCAAAAAGCTGTGATGATCGGTGCCGGCTTGGCCAATATGGCCGCCGCCGTGTATCTGATTCAAGAAGGTCATTGGGATGGCTCTGCAATCACTTTTTATGCCATCGATGACCATGGGTCTAACGATGGCGCAGTAACCACCGACACGATCGATGAATATTGGAACAAGAATCACCCGATGGCCAACACACTGGGCTATGTCGCCCGCGGTGGCCGGATGTTGAACTATCGTACCTACGTCGATTTGATGGACTTGCTCAGCCGGATTCCTTCTGTGACCGAGCCTAACATGACCGCAGAAGAAGACACGCGCGATTTCGATGCCAAGCATCCTACCTTCGACAAGGCACGCCTGTTGCAAGGTGGCAAGGGCATCCTTGACGCCGGCAAGCTAGGTCTCGACAACAAGGACCGGCTGTTGTTGACCAAGCTGGTGATGATGCCAGATTCTGAAGAAGAAAAACTCGACAACGTTTCGATCGCCGATTACTTCAAGGATTCACCGCACATGTTCCAGACCAACTTCTGGTATATGTGGGAGACAACTTTTGCCTTCCGCACGCGGAGTTCCGTCCAAGAGCTACGTCGGTACATGCACATGATGATCTACGAGTTCACGCAGATCGAACACCTCGTTGGCGTCAACCGCACGCGCTACAACCAGTTTGAGTCGATCATGTTGCCGCTGATCAATTACTTGAAGGCCCAAAACGTCAACATCGTGTTGAACAAGCGCGTCACCGCGATGCAATTCAAGGAAACAACAATGGGCGACGAGATTACCGTCACCGGCTTGACGATGGTCGATACCCAAACCGACGAAGAAGAACACGTCGACCTCCCAGACGACACCGGTGTGATCTTCACCAACGGGTCGATCACCGATTCCGCCACGCAAGGCGACATGGACCACGCCGCACCTGAGAATCCAGACTACGGCGCCGCCGCTGGCTTGTGGAAGCAAGTCGCCGGCCAGTTCTATAATCTGGGCAATCCCGACAAGTTTTTCGCAGATCGCGATGCGTCCGAGTGGGTCTCCTTCACGCTGACGTCCAAAGATCACCTGTTGCTCAACGAAATCGCCCGCATTACCACGCAGGTTCCCGGCAACGCCTTGAATTCGTTCTTGTCGACACATGCCATCACACCGCTTGGGCAACCAGACGTCAACATGTCGATTGTTGTCCACCACCAGCCACATTTCACTACCCAAAAGCCAAACGAAACCGTGCTGTGGGGATACTTCTTGTATCCACGGCGGCGTGGCGAGTTCATCGATAAGCCATATATCGAGATGACTGGCCGAGAAATGGCAGAAGAACTGATTGGCCAGCTGTCCAAGGTCGATCCAGGCCCAGTCAACATCATGACGAAAAAAGACGCGATCATGGCCGCCATCGTCAACAACATCCCAGTCTACATGCCGTATGCGTCCGCGCTGTTTAACAACCGCGCCAAGGCTGACCGGCCAAAGGTGATCCCGGCACATTCAACAAATCTTGCCTTCACCGGTGAGTTCGTCGAGCAGCCGTATCAGATGATCTTCACCGAGCAATCCGCCGTCCGTTCCGGCGAGATCGCTGCTTATCATTTTGCCGGCATCCCAATGAGCAAGCTGGTTAAGACGCCTCGCTACGACAAAGACCTCAAGACATTGGCCAAAGCCACCAAGAAGATGTTCAGCTAGAGACGATCTGACGTTGTCCGGCAGCGTAAGTGTGTAGTTGGCTGTAGACCAATCGCGGTCGGGTGCGGGCGAAAGTGACTCCGGCAGGCTTCAATCTGTTGTGGAGAGGGTTCGGCTTCGCTAACTTCGTCTGCGACGAAGTGGATCTCCACCTGCGCCTTGCTGTAAGCGACAAGTCGCTAACAGCAATCTCACCACGTCAGATTGACCTGCTTCCGTCACTTTCGCCCACACCCTATATTCTGCGTATCAGGATAGCTTGATGTCATGGCCACTCGGGTCAACTCGTTGATTATAACTGATCCGTTCTTAGTTAGATGTACTGTCAGCCACTAGTCCATTTCTACTCTCTTAGAAATTGCCACTTCTGGTGACGAGTGACGCTAACGTCAGGGTTTGGGGTGTGGAGGCCCGAGATGGCTCAGGCGCGGCATTGTTGTTAGCGGCTTGCCGCTTACAACAAAGGCGTCGAGGAAGATCCACTCGTAGCGTAGCGGAGAGTTAGCTTCCGAGCGCCTCGCACCGTTCCAGCCATCTCTAGGGCCGGAACACACCAAACCCGACTTATACCACTATCTCAAACACATCCCAAAGAAGACTGACGCTGCCGGACATCTTCCGTATAAACGCAAAAAAGTACCACCAACGAATTGCGATTCGCTGGTGGTATTTTTGATGTTAAAGCAGATGTTCCAAGCCGACGACTAGCGTATCGAGGGTCTGGACTTTGGCGATGGCGACGGCGACGCCGGACATGAAGGACTCGCGATCGAAGGAATCTTGGCGGATCGTCAAGGCTTCACCAGGCGCTCCGAAAAGGACTTGCTCGTGGGCGACATAGCCTGGCAAGCGTACGGCGTGGACAGGCACGCCGTCGATCTTTTCGCCGTGAGCCGGGTCGTCAGTGGTCGGGCGTGGCGCGGTTTGGCGGGCCTGGGCGATCATCTGAGCGGTCGCTTTGGCGGTGCCAGAAGGGGCGTCGAGCTTGTCTTCGTGGTGCATCTCGATGACTTCTGCGTCCGGGAAATACTTGGCAGCCTGGGCGGCAAACTGCATCAACAGCACCGCAGAGATCCCGAAGTTCGGGGCGATCAAGCCGCCAATGTGTTTGGCGGTTGCCAAGTCGATAAGCCGGGATTGGTCATCGGCGGCCATGCCACTGGTGCCGACGACCGGATGCATGCCGGCATTGATGGCGGCTTCGATGTTTGCAGCGACTGCTTTTGGGGTAGTAAAGTCGACCCAAACATCGGCGACGCCGGGTTCGATCTCGTCATAGGTCGACCAGGTTTTCACTGCCGGGTCTAAGCCATATTGGACAGGATCGATATCGGTGACAACGGGATTGAAAATAGCGGTGAGCTTGAAGTCGTCGTGCTTTTTGAGCATGTTGACGACTTTTTGCCCCATGGCGCCGGGAAAACCGGCGACGAGTACATTGATCATTAAGCGTGGACCTCCTGAGATAAATCGGTGAGTACGTGCAGGCTGAGCTTTTGGGCCAAGTCTTGTTCTTGAGACGCGGTCAGCGGCAACAGTGGCAAGCGCGGCGCGCCAACGGCAAAACCAGCGGCGTTCAAGGCTGCCTTGGTTGGTGCTGGTGACGGCCAGGCGAACAAGGCGGCCATCTTTGGCAACAAGTCGCGTTGCAGTTGCGCGGTGGTGGTCAGATCACCGTGGCGTAAGGCGTCCAGCGCCTGGCGCATCTCGGCGCAGTACAGGTGGCTGGCGACTGAGATCACGCCGGCGCCGCCGAGCGTCTGCACTTGGATGAATTGTGCGTCTTCACCAGTCCAAACGTGAAAATCATCAGGCGTCGCGTCGATCATGGCGGCGAAGGTATTCAGATCGCCGCACTGCTTGATGCCAGCGATATTCGGATGCTTGGCAAGCGTGGCGACGGTGGCGGCTTGCATGTCGACGCCGGTGCGTCCAGGGATATTGTAGATCACCACAGGCTTGCTGGCGGCGTCTGCGATCGCAGTGAAGTGGGCAATCATCCCGTCTTGGTTAGGCTTGTTGTAGTATGGCACGACCGCCAGCAAGCCGTTGACGCCATCGATGGCGCTGGCTTGTTGGGCGGCAACAATGCTTTGGCGGGTGTTGTTGTTGCCGACGTTGGCGATGATCGTCGCGCGACCGGCAACGATGTCTGCGAAGCGTGAGAACAACTCAAGACGTTCGTCTGCGGTCAGCGTCGGGGATTCACCGGTTGTTCCGCCGATTACAAAACCGTCGCTGCCTTGAGCCAGCAAGTGCTCGGTCAAGTTTGCCAAAACGGTGTAATCAATATGATCTTCCTTGTCAAAAGGCGTGACAATCGCCGTGATCAATTCTGCGTTTAACATCGTGAGATCCTTCTTTCATCGTAATCGACGTTTATTCCGCCATGCGGCTGGTCAAAAAGCCGGTGATGGCATCGACGCCGGGTTGTAAGGCTGCTTCGTCAGGATTGAGGGCAGCGGAATGCAATTCGTGTGTGTCATTGACCCCCAGCCAAAACATCGTGCCGGGAATCTTATTCAATAGGTAACCGAAGTCTTCACCAGTCATCACCCCGGGCGTGTCGATGAACTGGACTGACGGCGTGTTTTGCATGTAGGTGATGAAGCGGCGGGTGGTTTCGGGGTTGTTTTCGACGGGGTAGTAGCCGCCTTGATTGAGTTCGAGGTTGACCTTGCAGTCGAAGCTTTCAGCGACACCGGCGGCGACTTGGCGCAGGCGGTTTTGCAGATAAGCAATCGCTTCTTGAGTAAAGCCGCGCAGGGTGCCTTCGATGCGGGCGTGATCAGCGATTACGTTACGGATTGTGCCGGCTTGGAACTTGCCTAGCGTGATGACGGCGCTGTCGGTAGGGGCGATGTTGCGCGCGACGATGCTTTGCACCTGGGTGACGAAGTAGGCGGCGGCGA
Organism: Lacticaseibacillus boliensis; assembly: GCF_054784775.1. Lineage (NCBI taxonomy): Bacteria > Bacillati > Bacillota > Bacilli > Lactobacillales > Lactobacillaceae > Lacticaseibacillus > Lacticaseibacillus boliensis. The sequence continues at coordinate 3,124 of NZ_BAAIHN010000040.1, read as the reverse complement.
CAACCGCGTCGTTAGCGTTTTGTGGGAAGGCGGCGTGGCCGCCTTGGCCGATCACGTCGACGTTGATCTCGGTGGTGCCGGCAAACAAGGTGCCCATGGTGGTGCCGATCGCGCCTGCCGGCAAATCCGGACGGTCGTGGAGGCCGTAGAATTCATCGACATGCCAGTCGCCGGAGAAGACACCGGCATCGTAAGCGCGCTTGCCGCCGTATTCTGCTTCTTCTGCCGGTTGGAAGAAGAAGATCAGGTTGTCTTGCGGCTGGTGTTCAGCGAAGTAGGCCAAGACGCCCAAGGCGACAGTCATGTGCATGTCGTGCCCGCAGGCGTGGGTGACGCCGGGATGCTCGGAAGCAAAAGGTAAGCCGGTAGCTTCAGTGACCGGCAAGGCGTCGATGTCGGCGCGATAACCGAGGTTGCGCTTCGGGGCACTGCCGACAACGCGAACGAGCAGTGCCGTTGGCAGGCTGTCCAGCTCGCGGATGGTCAAAAAGTCTTGCGGCAAGGTCGCCACGACTTGTTTCAGGTACGCATGCGTCTGGGTTTCGTGTAGCGCCAGCTCAGGGATTTGATGCAGGTGCCGGCGGACGGCGATCAGGTCTAACATAGGCTCACAGCTTCCGTAAAGCGTCGACCAAGGCGGTCTTGTCGCGGGTCTGGTCGTTGGCGACCTTGATGACCTTGGCAGGCACACCGGCGACGACGCTGTTGGCAGGGACGTCTTCGATCACGACGGCACCAGCGGCAACGACGGCGCCTTCACCGATCTGCACGCCTTCGAGAACGACGGCGTTGGCGCCGATCATGACGTTATCGCCGATGCGGACAGGTTCTGCGCTGGCGGGTTCGATCACACCGGCGAGCACGGTGCCAGCACCGATGTGGCAGTGCTTGCCAACTTGGGCACGGCCGCCGAGGACGGCGCCCATGTCGATCATTGACCCTTCACCGATTTCAGCGCCAATGTTGATGATGGCGCCCATCATGATCACGGCGTTGTCACCGATGGCAACTTGGTCGCGGATGATGGCACCGGGTTCGATACGGGCGTTGAACTTACGAATGTCAAGCATTGGTACGCCGGTGTTGCGGCCGGCGGCTTCAACGTAAGAATCGGTGATGCTGTCAGCGTTGGCTTCTAAGACGGGTTGGATCTCTGCCCAGTCCCCGATGACGGTACCTTGATGCTTACAATAGAAGGTATGCACGCTTTCTGGAAAAGCCAGCTTGGTCAGGTCGCCTTTGAGGTAGACCTTGACGGGGGTGGTTTTCTTCGAGTTGGCGATGGTGTTGATAACGGTTTGGGTGTCTAAAGTTGGCATAAGTATTTATCCTTTCCTTATTAAAGGCAGTATCATGATTGTGGTTTATTCATAGCTTAAATCATTTTGGGTCAGATCGGCATATGATTCGCGGCGGACGACCAATTTTGCTTGACCGTCTTCTGCAAAAACGACTGCCGGGCGTGGGTTGCGGTTGTAGTTCGACGCCATCGAGTAGCCGTAAGCGCCGGTCGCCTTGACCGCGATCACGTCGCCGGCCTTGGTTTCTGGCAGGTGGGCGTGATCGATCAAGATGTCGCCTGACTCGCAATATTTGCCGACCAGATGGACGTCTTCGGTCGCCTCAGCGTCAGGCGTGGCGGCTTTGACCGCTTCGTATTCTGCCTGATAAAGTGCCGGGCGGAGATTGTCGCCCATACCACCATCAACGGCGACATAAGGACGCAAGCCCGGTACCCGCTTTTGGCTACCGACGGTGTAAAGCTGGTAGCCTGCAGGCCCGACGATCGAGCGTCCCGGTTCGATCCACACCGCCGGTAAGGCGAATGGCAAATCGAGGCCGCGCAAGGTTTTCAAGATGGCTTCAACGAAGTCTTCAGCAGGTAGCGGCGAATCTTCTTTGGTGTAGCGAATCCCGAAGCCGCCACCGACGTTGAGCACCTGAGGCGTAAAGTTCAGTTCATCGTGCCAAGTCGTCAGGATGCTGGCGAGCTTGTTGGTTGCTCCAATGAAACCTTCAACTGAGAAAATCTGGCTGCCGATGTGGGCGTGGATCCCTAATAAGTTGAACTGAGGATTGGCCAGCGCTTGCTTTGCCGCTTGCAGTGCCTGCCCGGAGTCGACGTCGAACCCGAATTTGCTGTCGACCTGGCCGGTGGAGATGTAAGCGTGGGTGTGAGCGGAGATGCCTGGCGTGACCCGCAGCAAGATGTCTTGGTGGCGATCGGGCTCGGCTTTCAGGAGGTCACCGAGCAACTGCAGTTCGTAGAAGTTGTCGACGATGATGGTGCCGACGCCTGCGGCCAAGGCTTCTTCCAATTCTTGGCGGGACTTGTTGTTGCCATGGAAGGAGACGTTTGCCATGGGAAAATGTGCCTGGCGGGCGGTGTACAGCTCGCCGCCGGAAACGACGTCGACGTGGCAGCCTTCTTGGGCGGCGACTTGGTACATGGCGATCGTCGCGAAGGCCTTGCTGGCGTAGCTCACCGCGTAGTCGAAGTGTTGTTGTTCAAACACGCGCTTGAAGGCTTGGATCTGGGCGCGGATCGCGCCGACATCATAAACATACAGTGGCGTTTGGAAATTCTGGGCGAGAGTCAAGGCATCGACGCCGCCGATGGTCAAGTGACCGGCTTGATTTGTAAGGTTAGACATATGGCATGCTCCTTTGATTGACAGAAATAAAAAATGGGACCCGTTGCTTTGGCATCTACCAAAACAAAGAGTCCCGCATGGGTTCGGTCTGTTTGGATAGCGCCCCGCTGCTATTATCAGCGACAGTGTAGCCGCTTTTCGCGTCTACCCCAACAACCTGCGCTTCCACCACGCCGGCGTTTCGGCGACCGTCCCTTTCCGTCAATGTCTTTGCAGCGTGGACTGCTCGATCGGCGTACTCTTGTTGGTCGCAACCTCTATCTCATTTATCACGAGTTTATAATAAAAGCGGGCTAACGTCAAATTTAATTTCGTGAATTCTTTTGTGACGAATTGTCAACTCAAGTGCAACTTTTTACCCATGAAGACTTCTGATGGCGTCTTCCAGCCTAAGACCTTGCGTGGTCGATTATTCAGTTGTTCAATGTAAGTCTCAATTTCCTGGTCGCTCTGAAGGTCTAGGTCTGTGT
>NZ_BAAIHN010000039.1:0-21681 GCF_054784775.1 Lacticaseibacillus boliensis | reverse complement strand
GAATCTTCAACCATGCGCTGTAGCCATCATCGCCGGTATCACCTTTGATTGCGATCGCGTAGTCTGCTTCATCGATGGTATTGTCGTTGTTTAGATCCTTCGCGTCTTTACCATTCTTCCAAACTTCATACGCGCTGGCGCCGTCGGCACCCTTGATATCCTTGATAAAGTCATTCTCATCGACTTTGCCGTCTCCGGTCAGATCTTTATCCTTGTCATCAATTGAACCATCGTTGTTAAGGTCTTCCGTTGCCGGAGTCTTTAACCATGCACTGTAGCCGCTGTCGCCGGTATCACCCTTGATGGCTTGGATAAAGTCGTTCCCATCGACGCTCCCGTCTTTGTTCAGATCCTTATCCTTGTCATCGATGCTGCCGTCTCCGTTGATGTCTTCCGTTGCCGGAATCTTCAACCATGCGCTGTAGCCATCATCGCCGGTATCACCCTTGATGCTGATTACAAAGTCCTTTTCATCGACATCTCCGTCGCCGTTCAGGTCTACTGCTTCTGGCGTCTTCTTCCAGGCATCGTACGCACTCGCGCCGTTAGTACCATCAGCGCCTTTGGCACCCTTCAAACTCTCAATGAATTCTGCTTCAGTCTTATTTTCGTTCCCTGGCAGTGTACTCCAAATTTCAAATGCACTCTTACCGTTGGTACCATTTGTGCCCTTCAGGCTGTTCAGGAAGTCTGCTTCGCTCTTCCCGTCGTTGCCATCTTGTGCTTCCCATACTTCGTAGGCACTCTTCCCATCACCACCTTGCAGCGATGCCAGGAAATCACCTTCGGTTGCATCTTTACGATCTGGATCTGCGGCTTTCCAGATATCGAACGCACTTGCACCGTCAGTACCGTTAGTACCATCCGCACCTTTGGCACCGGTCGCACCCTTCAAACTCTCAATGAATTGTGCCTCAGTCTTGTTTTCGTTTCCTGGCAGTGTACTCCAAATTTCGAATGCACTCTTACCGTTGGTACCATTTGTGCCCTTCAGGCTGTTCAGGAAGTCTGCTTCGCTCTTCCCGTCGTTGCCATCTTGTGCTTCCCACAATTCGTAGGCACTCTTCCCATCATCACCTTGCAGCGATGCTAGGAAATCACCTTCGGTTGCATCCTTACGATCCGGATTTGCGGCTTTCCAAATGTCGAACGCACTTGCACCATCCGCACCTTTGGCACCAGTCGCACCCTTCAAACTCTCAATGAATTGTGCCTCAGTCTTGTTTTCGTTTCCTGGTAGTGTACTCCAAATTTCAAATGCACTCTTACCGTTAGTACCATTTGTGCCCTTCAAGCTGTTCAGGAAGTCTGCTTCGCTCTTCCCGTCGTTGCCATCTTGTGCTTCCCACAATTCGTAGGCACTCTTCCCATCATCACCTTGCAGCGATGCTAGGAAATCACCTTCGGTTGCATCCTTACGATCCGGATTTGCGGCTTTCCAAATGTCGAACGCACTTGCACCATCCGCACCTTTGGCACCAGTCGCACCCTTCAAACTCTCAATGAATTGTGCCTCAGTCTTGTTTTCGTTTCCTGGTAGTGTACTCCAAATTTCAAATGCACTCTTACCGTTAGTACCATTTGTGCCCTTCAGGCTGTTCAGGAAGTCTGCTTCGCTCTTCCCGTCGTTGCCATCTTGTGCTTCCCACAATTCGTAGGCACTCTTCCCATCATCGCCTTGCAGCGATGCTAGGAAATCACCTTCGGTTGCATCCTTACGATCTGGATCTGCGACTTTCCAAATGTCGAACGCACTTACGCCATCGGTACCATCGGCACCTTTGGCACCGGTCGCACCCTTCAAACTCTCAATGAATTGTGCCTCAGTCTTGTTTTCGTTCCCTGGCAGTGTACTCCAAATTTCAAATGCACTCTTACCGTTGGTACCATTTGTGCCCTTCAGGCTGTTCAGGAAGTCTGCTTCGCTCTTCCCGTCGTTGCCATCTTGTGCTTCCCACAATTCGTAGGCACTCTTCCCATCATCACCTTGCAGCGATGCCAGGAAATCACCTTCGGTTGCATCCTTACGATCTGGATCTGCGGCTTTCCAGATATCAAACGCACTTGCACCATCTGTACCGTCATCACCATTCCATACCGTCGTTACGGTGTCGTCACTGCCATCACCATGCTTAACAGTGATCTTGGTCCCACCATTTGGATGAGTATCGTCGCCAGCAACTGGCGTTGCCGTGATCGTGTCTCCATCCTTTGGCGGTTCGATCGATCCTAAGACGGTATCATCGCTGCCATCGTCCTTGGTCCCTGGAAGGTAGAATTCGATCTGACCGTCTTTGCCGTCGCGAACTAATGGGGTCTTCGCATCCGCGCCGTCTTTACCATTCGGGATCGTGATCGTCCCCGCTGAATTTCCATTGACCGTGACGTCATACGTGGTCGTACCATCACCGTTATCTTTTCCGGTTGGGCTGATCACTGGTGTTGCCCCGTCATTACCATTCCATACTGTCGTTACGGTGTCGTCACTGCCATCACCATGCTTAACAGTGATCTTGGTCCCACCATTTGGATGAGTATCGTCGCCAGCAACTGGCGTTGCCGTGATCGTGTCTCCATCCTTTGGCGGTTCGATCGATCCTAAGACGGTATCATCGCTGCCATCGTCCTTGGTCCCTGGAAGGTAGAATTCGATCTGGCCGTCTTTGCCGTCGCGAACTAATGGGGTCTTCGCATCCGCGCCGTCTTTACCATTCGGGATCGTGATCGTCCCCGCTGAATTCCCATTGACCGTGACGTCATAAGTGGTCGTGCCATCACCGTTATCTTTTCCGGTTGGGCTGATCACTGGTGTTGCCCCGTCATTACCATTCCATACCGTTGTTACGGTGTCGGGGCTACCGTCAACATGCTTAACGGTAATCCTGGTCCCGCCATTTGGATGCTCAGCGTCACCTTCGATTTCCTCAGCAGTAACTGTATCCGCAGCACTTGCTTTTGGCTTGGCAACATAAATAACCCAGATGTCTTGGCCGTCTGTCTTAAAGGCTGAATCGGCTGAACCATTATCCGGTAAGCTATTGATCTGACCACCATTGATGTCAGCAGTCGCATAGTAATACAGGATGCTGGTATCAAGCGTTCCGCCTGCATCAGGCAAGTCTTTGCCATCATTATTCAATTTGTCTGGGATCTTATATTGAGTGGAGTAATCTGTGCCTTCTGGACCACTAACGGTTACAGGCGGTTGCAGTTCGATGCCACCCACATTTTGATAGACATAGTGAACAGTCCCTGTTCCTTCTACCACCTTGGAATAGGTCACATTGACCGTGATGCTGCCATCTTCATCATCTTTTTGTGCGGCAAAATCTGTGGCCGCTTGCTTGATGGTGTCACCTTTGGTATCAACTGCAGCATCAGTCACTTCGGCTGGATCTGCCGTAAATCCATCAATCGCGTCAGGTGTGACCGAGGCAAACGGTTCCGCTTGCTTCCACGTTCCTAAATCGATCGTCTTGTCCGCATCGTCACCAGTTGCGTTACCGTCTGTGAAATACGTGCGCGTAAAGTCCAGCGTCTGCGTGCCAATGTTTTTAGTCGTGCCATCTGGTTGGACCGCTTGGACGGTAACAGTCAGTTGCTTGTGAGTTTCATTATAGTGCGCGTTATCTTCTTCAGGTGGAGCTGGGTGTTCAATGCGATCAACGGCTGTTGGTTCATAATTGACGGTAACGGTGATTTCATTGTCTGCGTCTTTCGTATCAGCAGCCGTTGCGGTAATTTCATCCCCAACCGTTTTTTGTTGGTCATCCAGCGTCGACTTATCGACGGTGGTTGGCGTCACGGTATAGTGATCGAATGGTGTTGGCGTGTAAGATGCCTTTAACACATCGGTATCGTCATACATAAATCCGCCATTGGTATCACTATCAGCGATCCATTCGCCGTAATCGATGACACCTTGGTCTGGATGGTTGGCGTCGATTTGGTATTTGCGCGTGAATGTGACGTGCTGCGTCGCTTGAGTGGTCGTCTGCGAATCTTTATTCGCGACGATCTTAATGTTAAGCGTCTTGTGCGTTTCAGCGTAGTGATCATCAGTCTTGTCAGACGGCGCGTCATGCCATTCAGGCTTTGGCTCATCAGAGGTATAGTTGACTGTACGCGTCACCGTAAACTGGTTATAGGCTTTGGAGCCAATCGTGCTGCCGCTAGTCGCGTCGATATTACCCTTGGTTTTTGTAACCAGTGGCAAGTCATCTGAGCTGATTGCCTGATTGGTTTCTGCATCGATCGTCGCTTTAGCACCAGCAACGACTGGAACGTGCGTTGCATCATCTGGAATGCCTGCCAGCAAAGTTGTGTCATCACTACCACCAAGGCCTGAAGGGTCCGTTGTCCAAGGCGTGTACACAATGCTGCCATCCTCTGCGACTGTAGCGGTGCGGTAAACCGTGACGGATTCGTCGTCAAAATCGTGCTGTTCTGGGAGCTCTGCAATATCACCTTTGTACACAACACGATTCGTCAGTCTACCGATCAAATAACGTTGGTAGACTTGTGTTGGATCGCCACCCTTGAAGGTGCCTGGATCATCTGGCGTGTAAACACGCGCACCATCTTTGGTGTAGGTGATTTTGACTGTCTGTGCACCAGCAGTAATGGTGAGCGGCTTTGCCGTACCGTCATCGCCGGCTGCGATGTGGTAACCGTCAACCTCCTTATCGACTACTGTCGTATTTGCTTGGCTGCCAATTTCACCAGGAATCTCATAAGAGGACTGGCCACTCTTATTCTTAACCGGATCACCGTTTTTATCCACTAATTTAACGGTGATCATACCGGTAGTAGCCGGCGTTTTCGTGTATATGATTTTCACTACTTGCGGATCAGCAGTAATGGTGAGCGTCTTTGCGGTACCGTCATCGCCGGCAGCGATGTGGTAACCGTCAACCTCCTTATCGATCCCTTTCGTATCTATTTGGGTGCCGATCTTACCACTAAAGGGAATTTTAGACTGGCCACTCTTATTCTTAACCGGATCACCGTTTTTATCCACTAAGTAAATGTCAATCGTACCGGTAGTAGCCGGCGCTGGCGCTGGCGTGTAAGTGATCTTCAGTTCTTGTGGATTCTTGGTATAGATCTTATTGAGCGTACCGTCACCGCCACCGGTTATCGAACGACCAGTGACTTTCTTAGCTTCGTCCGGAACTACGATTGGATCGCCAATAGTCCCGCTATAAGACAACTCGGACTGACCGGCGTCATTGGTAACGACCTTACCATCGGTATCCACTAATTTGACCTTAACGGTGCCCGTTGTGGTCTGGTCAGGCGTTCCGGTACCACCGGCATCATTCTTTTTGTACGTCAAAGTAACAGTTTGGTCAGGCACATCCGTGAAGACATAGTGTACTGCGATCGGGTTTTCACCGATCAACGTATAGTTATCGATCGTCACGTCGATGTCGACAGTCTTCACACCTTGACCTGCAGGTTGTAGCCCTAAAGATCGACGCTGTTGTATCACATTACCGTCTTCATCAACAAATTCGAGCCAGGCCTGATATTTCTTTTGCTCGACTTTGGCGCCTTTGTAAGTGATCGTCAGCTCATCACTGCCATAATCAGTGTATTGGTTCGGGTTGGTCAACCCTATATTCTTCAACGAACTATTTAAACTATCGAAATCTTTGGCACCGCTAAAAGAACTTTGAATCTCATTGGCAATCACTGACCCAACATCAAGCGTCGTCTTTGCTGGATCAAAAGTATACCCACTAGGCGGATCCAATGGATTGAAGTCAATTTCGCCATCTTTTGCGACATGAGCAGTCTTTGCTGAGTTAGGAATCTCCGTCCCATTTTCGTCCAAATACTTGTAAGTAACTGGGAAGCCGTCTGTCGTCGGGGTGGTATCTGGTTCATCAGGCGTACTGTTGCCTTCATTGATGTAATAAAGATCCGCAGAACCCGAGCCCGTACCAAAATCAGTGGCGGTTTTGGCAGTCGTAAACACCCCTTTGATCGGCACCGGCTGAGCGCCTGCATCTGGGGCGACACCGGCAACGTTGGTGCCTTTTTCGACACTCAACGTCGCGTCAGCGGTTACGATCATGTTGGCCAAAATGCCATCTTTAAGCGCTTCTGACAAGAACTTAGCAGGATCACCACCAACATCCCAGCCAACAAACCAGCCACCTAGCTTAGCGGCTGCGCCAATTCCAAATATCGTGCTGACAAGCGGCACTGTCTGGTACTTCGCAACGATCTGGTCAACAGCACCTTGGAACACCGTGTGTAGATGATCAAGGAGGTTATCGATATTCGCGATATCAACGGTAATCAATGTGCCACCGTCGACCTTACTTTGTGTCGCGGTTGCTTCAAGAGGTTCAGTCGGGACTGGGTCAAGGTGCTGATCGTTAGACGATGTCAAAGTGTTCTTGACACTTTCTGCCGTGGCATCGTTATACACGCCGGGATTAGAATTCATTACCGATGCTAGCACTGCGTACGGATCGATATTGAAGGTCACATCGCTCGTCCCAGTGCTTGAAACGTCGATCCCTTCTGGAATCAAAATCTGAGCATAAAGGTCAGACCCAGTAAATTTCGCATTGGAGTTGTTGGCCCCATTGACAACGATTGTCGTGTCCGCCTCGGACTCGGCCTCAGTATAATCACCGCTTGGCAATGGATTAGAAGCATTCTCACCTTGACCACTCGCGGTCGATACCGTCACGTCGGTACTTGGGAAAATCGAATCCGCCACCGACCCAGCGGCTACCGCTTGGATCGTTTGCGTGATGCCGGTCTTCTTAAACGCTTCTGCAGCCAGCGCCTTCGCAGCTTCTAATTCGTCATTGCTAGGGTCGACCAGTGTGATGATGTTATCTGTCAGTTGCGTCTCATCAGTCGTTTCCACCGGTGCCGCCAGCGGATCGACAGTCGCCGCCGGTTTGACAGCCGCCGTCTGCGTTGGCGTTGCAGGACTGATTGCGTCTTGAACACTCGCTTCTACCACAGGCTCTGCATCCACAACAGGTGCCGGCGTCTCTGCTGTTGCTTCGCCAGCATTAACGTCAACCGTCGCTGCAGTCTCAGACTTCTGGGTGGTAGCAGCAGTCGGCGCCTTTGGTGCAACAGGCGTGCTAGTAGCCGTGGTTGTTGCTTCGGTCGTCTCGGCTTTAGCGGCCGGCGTTGTCGCAACAGGGGCAGCAGCCGGTGCTGGCGTTTCTTCCTTGGTGGCAGCCGACGCCGTCGGTACCACAACGGCGGTCGGTTCGCCAGTTTGGCCGGTCAAAGACGCCTTTAACACGACCGTACCGGTGGTCGCCAACGTCACACTAAATTGACCGTTGGCATTGGCGACCACGGTCTGAGCGGCACCATCAGCGGTCGTCGCAGTGACTTCGGCGTTGGCGGCGGTCGTCCCTGTGACCGTCACCACGCCATTGTCGCCACGCGTCGCCTGAGCGCCGTTAATATCAAGCTGAGCCTTAGTCGGTGTGCTCTCAGCTTCAGCAGTCGGTTTTGCGGCAGCTTTTGTCTGGAGCACCGCCGTATTCGAGGCGCCGCTGGCCGCGCCGGAATCAGATTTGTTAACGTACGTCGCTGCGTCCCCATTGGCAGTCGTATCAGCGCTAACAATATTCCCTTGTAAAAACGGCAAGACGGTGAAGAAGGTCGTCATTAACCCAGTAAATACCCACATCTTACCATCTTTGAACATTTTATAATGGATCTTCTGATCAGTGTTTACCCTGACAGAGTTATGTTTCGAACCTGCTTTCATCATACTCCTCCTTATTTTTGTACATACACGGAATGTGTGAATGCTTTACGGGGTATACAATCCCGTTGATGCGACGAGTATATCATTTGGCAAACACCAAAATTTGCCAGAAATACAAAAAACTTTTAATTTTTATGGAATTATTGTTAAAAGCTAGTATTTTAAAAAATACTATACTTTTGGGAACAAGAATATTAGATTATTTTGATATCGAGGTGTCAATTCTACTTGTCAGCGATTCGGTTGTTCAAGATTCAAAGACACTCAACGCTACCATTCCTGCCCAAATAACCTCTACCTGTCTGGCGGAGGGCTCGAATTGTGCCACCGTCTCTGACAACAATTTTCAAAGATATCATCACTGACTTCTAAATAAAGATGCGCATTGCGCCTTATCTTTCTAAAGATTCTTACTAAAGTTGCACCCGCTCGCCGCAGATAGCGCCTATACTAGAATCAATATCAATAAGGAGATGGATCTCATGCCAATCGATTTACGAGATGTTCAAGCCGTGTATAAAGACGCCGGGGACAACATCATTTTCGCCACGATGAACTTATTGCGCCAAGACCACGCCGCAGACCTCGCGGCGATCCAAGACCTGGCGGAACGCTTGCCCGCCTTCGAATCATCGCTGAACGTGCGCTACCCTGACAGCGGCTTGGCCGTTGCGTTCGGGCTTTCACGCAACGCCTGGGACTACCTGTTTCCTGCACAGCCACGACCGGCAGAACTTGAAGAATTCCAGCCGGTCGTGGGACCAAAATATACCGCGCCGGCGACCCCTGCAGACCTGTTCTTCCACGTCCGCGCGAAAAACTCTGCGGTCACCTTCGAGCTGATGAGTCAGGTGATGGATCGGATCCGCGACCATGTGCAGGTCGTTGACGAGACCCACGGCTTCCGCTATTTTGAAGGCCGCGCGATCATCGGCTTTGTCGACGGCACCGAAAACCCCAGTGCCTTAGACACCCCGGATTATGCGGTGATCGGCGACGAGGACCCGACGTTCATCAACGGCTCGTATGCATTCGCCCAAAAATACGATCACAACTTAGAAGCGTGGAACAAACTCAAAACCGAACAGCAAGAAGCCGCCATCGGCCGCAAAAAGTTTTCCGACGTTGAACTCGAAGACGAAGAGAAGGCCCCTAACGCCCACAATGTCGTCTCCCAAGACAACGAAGGCGGCGTCGAACATAAGATCGTGCGCATGAACGTGCCTTACAGCGATCCTGCCAAAGGCGTCAACGGCACGTATTTCATCGGCTACGCGCGGCACTGGACCGTCACCAAGCGGATGCTTGAAGGCATGTTCAGCAACTCCGATCGCCTGCTGGACTTTTCCACACCAGTCAGCGGCGAGGTGTTCTTCATTCCATCACGTCATCTACTGGCGGCGATCGCCGACGGAGAGGACTTCGCCTAACAAAAAAATGGCCGCCAACCAATCGTGGTTGACGGTCATTTTATTGTCTGCGATCGATTTATTAAAGGTAATTGAGCGGGTTCAACGCTTCCAGCCACAGCCACCAGAAGTCTTCCCAAAAGTCGACGGCCTTTCGATGGCGCAGATGTCGCCAAAATTTGCGGACTAGCGCCAACAGTAAGCAAAACAGCGTCCACACAACGGCAATTATCAAAATCAGACCCACGATCTGCATGATTGCTCCTTTCACAAGGTCGGCGCATACCTGCAAAAAAAGTTTCAGGCACGCTTTTGCTTCTTGGACGGATCCGTTCAGGACAACTCAAATAATCGTTAGCAAGTTATTTATTGTTGATAAGCCCTCCGGAAATCGACGCCGCACCAAATCCACGTTTCAGCCCCTGCCGAACGTGGATTTGGTGCGGGTCGTTACCCGGTTATATGCAATTACGAGAGTGGTCGAGCACCGCCAAGCCTGTAGTACCGGCTGTGCGCTCTGCTTCTCGAAAGTACTGCAACGCCTACGCTTGGAAGCTAGGCCGGCGACGTTGCGGAAGGCTCCGCGCTGTCGCAGTCGAGCTTTCTGGGGCAACGCGTTTCGGAGCGCGACCTTAGTCATGCTTCACTTGTCACCAAGTGGCCGTTCAACCGTTCAGACCTGTGAATTGGCCGTAGCTTCGTATCCGGCCGTTCAAGTCATCGATGTACTGGAATTGGAGATCCAACCTTCCAGGATCAGAAGGCTGCGGCTGGTCTCACTGGTGTGCTGGGGAAACAAGGGATATTTGGAGGACCGGTCAATAGATACCCCTACCCAACGCCTGATTAAATTATTGCACGAGTTGGAAGCGGTGTCTATTTTTTAGTCTCGGCAATTTTTTTGATTGCTAATGCATCCCTGTAACGATGCGCATAATCCAAGCAAGCGGGTGTCAATACCATTGTTTATTAAAATATTTTTAGTTATACTTATCTCCTATTGTACTTTCATAATTTAGACGTAAAAGAGGCAAGCACATGTCGGCTTGGATGATTGGTGTTTCGTACACCACAACATTAATATTTAGTATTTTCCTGGCGCTAGGGATGACATCCCTGTTGTACTGGGTCAACGACCGCGCGGTGAATCCACTCATTGTGGCTCATCGTACCGGCATCGTCCGCGTCGCAGGGTTAGTTTATCTGTGGGTGTTGTATATCCTTCAAGACTTCCAATACCGCGTCGATCCGCAGATGCATGTCTTTGGGCTTCATTGGGCGTTTTTGAACCTGATGCTCGTCAGCCTTTACGTCATCGCCGTACGCACTGGCGACTGGGTGACGATCATTATTCAAGAGCTGTGTTGCGCCTTTTATTTAATGCGCTATGCGCGGCCGTTCAGCCCGCAAGTCGTGATCGTCTTCCTCATCTGGGCGGGGGTGTTGTGCGGATTGATCGTGATCCGGCACACCATGCAGCAGCGACGAGCGTGGGATAATGTGGGGATGATTGCCTTGGGCATCGCCGGCATCGTCGGGATCTACATCTCCCGACCGCGAATATTTGACGCGTGGTGGTGGGTGCGAGAACTCAGCGCTTATGTGATCTTAGGGCTAGCCGTTCAAGCCTATATCCGTCTGACCGTTACCGCCGACGCCAACACCGCCAAGATGCAACGCGTCGCCGCATACGACCAGATGACTGCCACGTCCGTACTGGCGCACAACCAAAGCGACATCGCCAAGATGTTTGATCTCGCTCAGGTCACCCATCAAAAAATGGTGGTCGCCGCCATCGACGTCGATCGCTTCAGCGCGTTCAACCAACACTACGGCTACTTGGCCGGCAACGTCGTTTTGCTGGCGATCGCCGATGTGATCCAAGCAGTGGTGCGCAAAGCCGGCGTTACCGCCCGCCTGTATCGCTCTGGTGGTGAAGAATTCACCCTGGGGTTTTTAGGCGCCACCGCCGAAGAAGCCGCGGCCGTCGTCGGCGATTGCCTACAAGCCGTCGCTAACAAACATTTTCCGGTCAACGGCGGTTCCGCCGGGCTCACCTTGTCGGCCGGGCTGACGATCGCCCAACAAGAAGATGCCAGCATCGACTCAGCCTTCACGCGTGCTGATGATAACCTGCGGGTCAGCAAGCAACACGGCCGCAACCAGATGTACGGCAGCGGCGTGAAGGCGACTGGCACAGAGCCTGTGCTCACCTACTTCGCCCAGCCGATCGTGCACGCGTCAGCAGACGCCACCAAGACTTGGGGCGCGGAACTGTTGTTGCGTCAACAAGACGGCGAACACTGGCACCTTCCCGAACACTTCGATATCCATGTCGACAAGCAGGTGGCTTTGATCACGCAAGTCCTCGCCAACAGTTCCTTGAAGCGCGTCAACATCAACTTGACGCCTGGGCAGTTTGCAGACACGAGCATCGCCAACGCGCTGGCCGGATTTGCCAATGCCACCTATGGCCCGCAACAACTGGTCGTTGAGATCACCACGGTGCCTGATCTCGCAACGGTCCGTCGCGTCACAGCGATCTACCGTAGCGCTGGCATCCGCGTTTTCATCGATGACGTAGGTTCGGACAATTCTTACGAGCTGGTCCAAAAAGTCCTGCCTTACATCGACGGGGTCAAGTTCGCCATGCAAAACCTTCGCAAACACGAAACCACCCCGCGCATCCACGAACGCGTGACCTTCTGGGCGAACACCGCCAAAAAAGCCAACATCGACTTCATCTTGGAAGGCATCGAGGATCAAGACGATCTGACCTTCGCCGCCAGCCTCGGGATCCACTATTATCAGGGCTACTACTTCGGCAAGCCGACGCTGCCAACTGATAACGACTAAAACAAACCGGCAAGAGACGCGCGTCTCTTGCCGGTTTTTGTCTGCACACTAGTTAATTTCGACCGTGGCTGCCGCACCACCGATCGTCACCTCGGCCTCATCAAAGGCCAAGGCAAAGAAATCAGAATGTGCCGCGTATTTGGCGGTTTGCGGATACTTGTTGTTATACAAGGCTAGCTGCTGTGATCTTGGTCACGGTCGCTTTGCGCACGCGCATCACGTCGTTTTGCCCAAACTGCGGTGTCGCAAAAGACGCCTGCTGGTGTGCAGCAATTTCTGCCGCTTTTTCCGCCTTACCGCTGGACATGAACAACACCAGGTCGTCGGCCTTGTCGTAGACCCCTAACACGATCCGCACATCAGGCGCCGTGCCGTCTTCGGTCAAGGTCGCCACGGCGATCTGCGACGCATCATTGACGATTCGTTCTAAATCCGTCTTACTTGCCAAAAAGATCCCTCCAGTATTGTTTCGATCAGCAAACGCGCAATCTATGTTCGCTTAACCAAATTGTAAGCGGTGCCTGTTGAGAATACAAGGGTCGGGATCATTGTGCCACAACACACCACCTAACAGTTCTGTCATCTCTGTTGCATCCCCATCTAACATGGCCTAATATCATGGCCATACAGGAGGAACGCCCATGGATAACGACACCCAAGCAATTTTTGATCTGATCGACACTGCCTATAATGAAGAATATACGAACCCGCTCAGCCAACAGTACCATCAGATTTTGCTCGAACACGCCCAGGCCTTAGCCAACGGAGAACCCATGGCGAAGACGCGGCTAGCCTTATACCTAGCGCTTTACAACCTGCGAGGCTTCCGGCCGATGACCTTGCCACCAGCCGGACGCGCCTTATATGGGACGTTGCACGATTATTATCGCGACGTCGATGCTAAGGCGTTACGGCATCAGGCTTTGGCCTATGGCTTGATCGCCGCCAGCGGCACGTGGTAGTCAGCCCGCACACAACATAAGGAGGAGAATCATGTCGACGCTTGTTGTCTCATGAGTCATCATCGCCATCTTATTGGTCCTTGTCGGTGTCGTGTTGATCCTAGCCAGCATCAAAGCGCACTTGGCGAAGCCTTGGAAGATCGTACTCGGTGGCATCGGGATCCTCACGATCGGCGCCGGGCTCTTCTGGTTCTTATTTCTGGTAGGCATCGCCATTCCGTAAAACACTTAACCCAACGGCGCCAGCATCTGTGAACGATGCCGGCGCCGTTTTGACGTGTATGCAGAAAAACGGTGCCCTTCTGCAAATCGCCAACGAATCGGCACTGCCCACATTAATTTCGCAATGCCGTGAAAAAGTCAGCGAAAACACCATTTTTCCGGAAAACGACACACGACAAATTTTTAAATTGGTGCTTCCAATTCAGTCGTCGCGTGAGAATCGCTACACCAAGCGGCTTGGCGCCGATTCCCGCGCCAATTTTTATATTTGTCGTATGCCATTTCCCGAAAAGTCGCTAAAGTTCACCCTTCGATAGCCGCTTGGCGAAAAGTTCACGCCTTTTTGCCAAAACAAACACCTCTGCCGCCTTTCCCACAAACTGGGTCAGGTGACAGAGGCGTTGGCATCTTAGTCTGGTACAGCCATTAACGCTTGCGACTCACGCTTGTCGCCAAGCGCATGATCAATCCGAACAGCAACGCTCCGCCCATAATCTTCCAAGTCTTCTTTGGCACGGCAGCGATCGTGCTTTTCATATCTTCTCTAGTTGGCATCATGTGGCATCGCTCCTTTCTACCTTAATGATAGCGAGGAAGCGGTGCAACTGGCAACTTTGACGCTTGGCGATCCACTTCTTTGTTCAACACGCCTTCACTTAAACAGATGGAAGAACCACGTATTGGCGAAGAGCATGACCACATAGTAGCCAACAATACCACAAACAACCAACACCTTATTCATGCGATCAGAATGGCGCTTGATGGGTGCGTCATGATGTGATTCATTGTTCATGAACGCCAACACCTCGGCAAAAGTCTGCACATGGTTACGTCGCTTCAGTACCTCACTTCGCCAACTCGCAATACTCAAAGCCACCAAAATGATCCCATATATCGCGTACAGCCACACGTTACCACGAAAGACAGCGATCGCAGCCAAGCCGATCGGCAACAACAAAATCGCACCACTCAATACATAGCCCCACCGCCACATCTGTGCGCGTGCCACTGCGTTTTTCATCATCAAGACATCTCCTTTGACTAGTTCGTCTAGAGAGACATCAAACAACGTACTTAACAGCAACAGATTCTCAAGATCAGGATAGCTATGACCGGTCTCCCAGTTAGAAACGGTTTGGCGTGAGACATAGAGTTTCTTGGCCAGTGCCTCCTGTGAGTAACTACGGGCTTTGCGATAGTGTTGAATCTGCTTGCTAAGGTTCATTTGGTATCTCTCCAGTCGTATCGTCTCAGGAATAACTTCAGCATACCACCGCATTGAGCTGACATGACTAAAAAGCGCACTGTCAAAGTGTTTTGACAACGACTTCACCTGGGAAATACTTCTGCGTCGAATGCGGTCAACGATGTGTTCACGCACATCATTTTTTCTACGATCAAATCAACCGCCCGGTATTTCTCATCCAAAACGACAGTCCTTACCAGCTATTCCGGGAGGCGTTTTTGCCGCGCCATCTCGATACCAACCACGATCGCAAACAACACGAGTAACACCCCAGCTTGCAGGTACAAGTCGACGTACAGCTTATGCACCAACACCGCCAGGATGAACAACGCTGCCAACAAGCCAACCGCCGTTCCTTCGAGTTTCAAGTGGAACGCCTTGCGACTCTTGATCATCAGGACCCCGGCCGCAACAAAGACGACTGTTGCAATCACGCCGATCACAATGCTCGTCACCCCTTGCGCCACCGCGAGGACAAACATTAAGCTGATCAGCGTCCCCCAGCCCAACATGAAGCCAGCAATCAATGACATGATGCCAAGAACTAGTTTCACGACTTTCATCGATTATCCCTCCATTGGGAAATAACGCCACCCAGAAACCATTACCATAGCGAGGATATCATCTATGAAAGCGTATCACAACGAACATTTTTGTCACCGTGAGCATAAAAAAAAGACCGTAAGTAAACTTCGTGGCAGGAGTTTTACGGTCTGCTGGACCAGCATGTTGTCGCATGCTGGTCTTTTTCTATAAAGCAATTATAGCATGCATGTTTCCTAAGCGAGACATGCTGATCCTCGATAAACTTCAGGAACGTTCTGTGTGCTTATAATTCTTCGCATCGCGGATCATTTGCAAATATGACCGCGTTATCCGTTCCGCCATCTCAAAAGGCACTTCATAAACGTTGTGCGCAAACCACGCTTGCAACCAAACTGCGTTGTCATGTACCGACCCGTCACTTTGATACATGTGCATAAAGATCTCGCCATCTTGATCATGCGAGAGCTGGAAATGTTTGATATACCAAGAAGGCGTATCAAAACTCGGCTCTAATTCTTTGATTTTGGCGAATAAGTCATCGATCAAGCGATCATAACCAAATAGAACGGCACGCAAATTTTCTTCGCTTTCAGAATCAGCGAGTTTGATATGGTATTCTCGCATTAGATTGGACATGATTGATATCCTCCTGTCTTAAGATGACACAGTAGCCAAATATTAAGCACATCATCTTACCCCGTGAAGAATCTCAGTAAGCCAAGTAAGCCAGCTTTAACGTTTTGTAGGCAATATTGTAGCTGGTATGTTGCTACCCTTTGCTGAATGGCGACCTGGATCGCGTCTATTTCTTTATCTGCATCTTGCTTAGTCGCGTAATAGCCAAGCAAAAACGTCTCCTTGCCAAAGAGGCTGCCTGCCGTTGCAGAATAACCTAATATTGCCGCTTGCGCCTTCTTGTGCCCAAAACCGCTGGTCATTACAACGCGAAAACTGCCTAACTGTGCAACTGCACCATCAACAGCCGATTTGATCGTTATCCACCCACTAGCGGCGTTTGCCACCTTGACCCCGGCCTCGCCGTCATCCCCAAGTAACGCATCATACGAAACGCCAAAGAATTCCTTCAAGAGATGCAAGCGAGTTAAATCCGGCTCAGCAGTACCTAATTCGTACTTAGAAACTGACTGCCGGCTGATCCCCAACTCGTTGGCCAACTGCTCTTGTGACACGCCGGCCTTCTTCCTCAATGCAACCAGGTTATCCTTAAACATCATCGCCACCTCCATGCCCTTATTGTGCCAGATGGCTAGCAATCGCACCACCAAATAACAGAGGCAATTTCGCAACCATAAGTTGCAAAGAGCAATTTGTAGACGATAACGCTAGCGCCAGCAAGGCTGGTTATAAATGCGTTAGCCCCATTCCCCGCTGTGCCCCTCCTCTGGGATACGCTTTAACAAGCCAACTTAATAACGCGACGCCTTCAGTGGATAATCGCTGTTGTGCCGCCAATAACGAAAGTCTCATTTTAAGTTGATCCGCAACGTGGGTGTCGTCTTTATTGTTGGCCAATTCGCGGGTGGCCGTTTTGAAAATATTAACTTCTTCCGTTGATAAGTCAGTCGCGCTCATCGCTTGTGACAGGTGTTGTTCGAGATCTAAAGCCGTGATTTTTGCCATCGTGAAGACTCCTTCTTGTGAAATTACCGTTTGCGGGTCAAAAGGCCGCCGTAAAAGGCAACCATCAAGGCGATGATCGAAACGAGGTAACCCCACCAAGCCTGGCCGGTTGCAATATCCAAGCCCAGCATGACCCCACCGGCGACAACCAGTAGTGCTTCGCCTGTTCCAAATCTAAGATACATCATGTTCTCCCCACCAATGGCTTACCCGCTGCAGCTATCAAAGCACACCCGTCACGATCAAAATACTTGCCAGCAACATTAACCCGCCAAACAGCGCGGAAAACCACAACCCCAAAGGCGAAAACGCAGACGTGGCGTGATCGCCCTCATTTTTGATGAACCGCACCGTTCTGTATGTGACAAAAAACTGCCAGATCGCTCCAACCAAAAAAATCAGTGCAACAATGTACTTCGACACAGAAATCACCTCCACAAGTTTAGCTTATCGCATGACCGCTGAGATAGCAGTAATTCTTGTTAACGTCGCGAATTGTTGCATGAACGTCGGCTCGAATCGATCGGCACAACCGGCTCCTAAGCCAGTAACAACTTCCGCAGTCCGGCGAGTTTTCTATAACTCACTTCCACTCTAGCCCCGCCGCTAAAATAGACGAAACGCTGCTTAGCATCCAGAGACTGAACCTGCTTGGGATTGATCAGCGTGCTTTTGTGACACCGGAAAAGCATGGGAAATTTAGCTTCGATTTGGTTGAGATTCCCGCTAAAGGTAGCCGTTTCTTGTTGGGAGTGCACCTTCAGCTCTCCAGGCGCTCCCGGCACGGTCTGGATGTATTCAAGCTCAGCCAACGGAATCGAGAAGACGCGCGAACCGAGGCCATAGCTAAACAACCGTGGCGTATGCAGCTGGCGATCGACCTGGCGCTTGTGTACCGCCACAACATCTGCGTGGATCCGGGCCACGACTGCATCAGCGTCTTCGGTCTTTGGAATCAGATCCAACGGCGCGATTTGATGCGTCAGGATCTGCAACGCCGCTTCCGCGTGACTGGTCACGAACACGATCTCAGCCGTCGCCGACCGCGTCCTGATCCAGTCTGCAACCATCACGCCGTCTTCTGATGAGGCGGAGATCTCAATATCTAAGAAAAACAACGACGTGTCTAACGCATCGACGTCGATCTGCGCGATCAAGCGGCGAGGATCGGTTTCAGCGACTAAATTGATTGCGGTGAGCGCTTCAACCATCAGCACGTTTTGGACACTTTTCGTCAAAAAAGTTAAAAATGGCTGGTAATCTTCTAGTAGATAAATATTAAGCATCAGCAACCCCTTCGATAAACAGCGAGATTTCAAGCTTTTTCGCCTGTAGATGCTTGCGAAGCTTCAATTCGTGATGAGTCGCAAGCAGTTGCTTGATGATCATCAAACCATTGCCGTGGCCTACACCTTTGGTCGTGTAGCCAGCCTGGTTGAGTTGCGCCAGCTTGAACGTCGCCGGCACCGTGTTGATCACCGTGATTTCAACGCTTTGTTGCGCTTCTGCGGCGATCAATACGCTAAAATCATGCTTTTGATCGGCAACTGTCGCTTCAAGTGCGTTATCGATCAGAATCCCCACGATCCTAACGATCGCCAGCACGTCTGGATGTGAAGCGAGAATCTGTTTTCCCTTAGTTTCCAGGTTCATCTGCACGCCTTGGTTCAACGCGGCGGTCCATTTGAGATAGATCAGGCTTCGCAGCGGACTACAGGCGATTGCAGCGAGTGATGCCGCGTCGGGTTGCTGACTCGCTAATTGTGCCTGTGCTTGCATGATCAGCGTATCTGTCGACTGCGTTCCGGTCGCATCTGGATCATGCGCAAGTGAAAACCGGATCGCGGCAAGAATATTCTTATAATCATGCAAGACCTGTCTGGTTCGCGTCTGTTGCACTTCGAGATTGGCGTAATATTCTTCCCGCGCGGCTTCGCTTGCTTTGAGATAACGCAACCGCGTCTGGTCTCGATACGCCCGCAAAGCAAAGGCGAGCGAAAGCACACTGAGCAAGATCGAAAGGATAAAGATCCCGAGAACGAAGGCCTCGGTCACCGGCTTGGTATCGATGATCGTGAAGATGAATTCAAACACATATAACATCAAGCAGATCATGCCAGTGTAGATCAAACCCATTTTCCAGATTGGCGCACTGTTGTTGACGGCATCATAGAGCCTCTCGAGCCAGAGGGTCTGCTTGGACAGCAGCCAAAACGTCAAGCCGACTAAGGCAACAATGATCCCCACTCTGACCACGACGAAGACCGTCATAACCGTGTGGGGATACCAGACCTTGCCAAATTCTAGAATGATCGATCCAATATTGATGATGATCAAATTCAGATCCATCATGACAAAGACCCAAAACGTGTCTGCGCTTCGTCGATGGTGAATAAGGTAAAGCGTCAAGATCAACCCAAATAACAGCTCGCCCAAGGTTGAAAAGCACGTCGACAGCACTCCGGCCAGTAGCGACCAGAATAAAATGAAGCGCCATGCCAATTTGCCGAACATCATGCGCGCCAAGATCGCAAGCCATAACCCATAGAGGGGAAACGTTATCGCAAAGTAGAGAAGCGTCGGAATCGCACCCATCATTTTCCTCCATAGCTGATGATACTTTAATGTAACCGCAAAACTGGTATCAACACAACCACGTTTATCTGAACAAACA
The DNA here is from genome assembly GCF_054784775.1 of Lacticaseibacillus boliensis. Classification (NCBI taxonomy): domain Bacteria; kingdom Bacillati; phylum Bacillota; class Bacilli; order Lactobacillales; family Lactobacillaceae; genus Lacticaseibacillus; species Lacticaseibacillus boliensis. Next base: position 2,363 of record NZ_BAAIHN010000039.1, on the reverse strand, counting down.
GCACGATTACCAAAGATGACTTCATCGGAGTGAAACGATGCTATAATCGAACGGATGTAAAGGAGGGAAAACGTTTTGACAGCAAAAACCGACTACGAGCAGATTGCAAACTTAGTCTCCGAGGCAATGGCCGATCCCGAGATCGCGCAGACACCTGAGTTGATGGCGCTCTTGACACGCATCGGTGATGACGCCTTACATCAGCGCGACTACTATGATTATCGCAACGACTTTCTGCCACTAGTATCAAGCTTTGCCCGCGCGCATCATTCCCACATGCCGCAAGCGCTATTGACATTGCTAAAATACGTTCAGACCCCGAAAGGCTGGAGCGGTTTTTAGTGGTCAGGTAACTTTTCCCGGGAAATATTTCCAGTATGGTCACCTGTAACGAATATTCGACAGCCGCAACAGCTGTTGATACCGCGCTTCAGCTTTCGTCGGTAAGACAAAATGCTCACGGTGCATCAGTGACGCCACCTTCATGTTTAACGACATCAGCACATAAGGCGTCGACGTGCCGTCGGTCATCAGGCGCTGATATTGTTGGGCCAGCAACGCCTTCAGCGACGCTTGTTCCGGCGGCAACACCGCGATGATATCAATCAGCAACGAGATCGCCAGTCGTCGCCGTTCACCACCACCGGCGTACCACTTGATCTCTTTGTCTTCAGCACGCCAGCGAAACAGGCCGCGCCACTGCATCTTCTGTTTCAACCCCAACAACACCCGCACGTCGCACTGAAAAATCTGTGCCAGCTGCACCAGCATGTCGACATCGGGATAACTTTGGTCGTTCTCCCACTTAGACACCGCCTGCCGGGTAACGTGCAACTGCGCGGCCAAGTCACTCTGCGATAACCCACAGTGCTGCCGCTGTTCTTGGATCAATTTACCCATCTTCAACATTTTACGTCACTCCCCATCAGCCAAGGCTACAAAGCTACCGCAACATTGTCAACTGAATAACGGGGCAACGGTTGGTTGCGGCTCGGATCTGCTGGTGTTGCTTGCATTGTAGTAGAGGCACGCCTACGCTGAAGGCGAGGTGAGATAGATGTCAACCAAATCACAAAAGCAAACGACTACTTCAGCAAAACAAACCATTACAGCGTTATCCGCATTGCTGGCCCAGCGCCCGGATCAGTCGCCGCAATTATTAGACATCACAGATGTATTGCGTCAGGTCTACCAGAAGCTCGACACCGCCAAAAATCCGGAAGCGCTGATCAATCGGCTCGTGAATTATATCCGCATCAAAGCAAGCAACGGTAAGATCACATTCCCGACGCCGCAAGAAAACCTGATCGACGAATTGGCTTGGATCGGCGCTAAGGCTGGCTTCAACGGCCAGTACATGGCGGATTTCTCAGACAAGCGCCAGTTTTACAGTTTCTTAGAGAAGATGCCGGTTCGCGACTGAGACGAGACCCGACTTAACATGAAAAGGAGCCGCACAGCGCGGCTCCTTTTTTGTTCTTGTTGTATTGCTGAATCCGTCAAAATTTCCACTATCCTCAAGAATGGCTTCTCACAAATGTAGCCGCTATATTCTTTGCAGCCATCCCCACTTAAAAGCCAACTTAATCCTTCTTCATTGCCATTCGAATCATCTGAACAAGCGTGACCACAAAGAACAGGCCGAATCCAATTAGAAAGCTCTGTCTGGCATCTGCTAAAGGTGCTCGTAGGATAAAGAAGTCAATTAAGAAGTAGCCTGCCGGCAAAATCACTGCAATCAGTGCTGATAACAAAAGCACTGCGAACCTCCGACCAATTGATTTCATTTGTTCACCCTTTTCGCATCCCCCACGCACCATCATCAGGCCATTACTATATTTATAGTAGCAATCGAAAACGCACATCACAACGAACAGTTTCGTCACATATCGAGATCTTGAAATTGCTGTTATTTATATTGATGCGACTTCGTCTGTGATGAATACTTTGTTTGTCTAAACGCCGTCATGCCAAGGTTAATTACCCACACCACTCATGCGACAGACTTGCGTAACAATTGAGACGGCGGTTAATCGTGGTTACGATTTATTTGATTCCCAGTCCGTTACCTATGTGCACCGTACCCGTCGGTTATCGTTTGTACGTACTTAAGCAACATACCATACTAGTCTCAATAATATTTACGTTCTTCGGCCTCGTACTCCGCAAATTCAGAAAACATCCCATCACAACCTTCAAACATATTCGTCAGTGCTCGGACGCAAATTTCAATATTACCTGGATTATTCACCTCGGTATTTGGGACATGAAATCGCATCTGGCCGGTCTGAAAGCAACGTTTGGAGCGTTGCGAATACTGACTGAGCGGAGAAGTTGGTGATCGATGCACCACGAACAGACCG
>NZ_BAAIHN010000038.1:0-22075 GCF_054784775.1 Lacticaseibacillus boliensis | reverse complement strand
CTGGCTCATTTGGAACCTTCAGATTCTGGTTCGGTTCTGGGGTATAGCCCGGAACCTTTGGATAATCCTTGGCATCGATCGGATCTCCTGGGAACCCAGTCACTTGCACTGGCGTGGTTGGCGGCAATGGCTCACCGTCTGGATCCTTTGGACTCTTCGGACCCTTTGGTACGACGGTCGTCGTCAGGGTTGCCTTCGGCACCTGGCCAAAGGTAATCGTGAACTCCTGATTATGCAGTGTATCGTGGTCGAAAGTCGCACCAACCGTACCGTCATCGACAAGCACATAGCCTTGATCGATGGCTTTCTGGATATTCGGCATGAGCTGACTGTGATCAACTGCAGTATCGCTTGGACCGGTTATTACCTGATCTGGTGTGATCAGTTGCGTGCCGGTTTGATCGACATACTTAACGGCAGCTTTTTGCGTATCTGGCGTGTAGGTCACAATCGTGTCGCCTGGCTCATTTGGAACCTTCAGATTCTGGTTCGGTTCTGGGGTATAGCCCGGAACTTTTGGATAATCCTTGGCATCGATCGGATCTCCTGGGAACCCAGTCACCTGCACTGGCGTGGTTGGCGTCAACGGCTCACCGTCTGGATTCTTTGGACTCTTCGGGCCCTTTGGCACGACGGTCGTCGTCAGGGTTGCCTTCGGCACTTGGCCAAAGGTAATCGTGAATTCCTGATTATGCGGCGTATCATGATCGAACGTCGCACCAACCGTACCATCATCGACAAGCACATAGCCTTGATCGATGGCTTTCTGGATATTCGGCATGAGCTGACTGTGGTCAACTTCTGTATCGTTTAGACCGGTGATAGACTGATCTGGCGTGACCAGCTGTTTACCAGTTTCATCCACATAAGTCACCGTCGCAGTTTGCTTTACCTCTTTCTTTTTAAAAACCAAGGTAAGGATCTGCGAATCTTTGGTAAACTGAGTGACATTGCCTTCAGAGCGATCATACGTATAGCCATCGATCGTTTTCTCTGGCAAAGTCAGACTGAAAGGACTGCCAACAACACCGCCTAATATGCGATCTGGCTGGTTCGGAATTGCCTGATTATTCTCGTCAACATACTTCAGGGTTACAGTTCCTTTAGTCACTGGGACGCTGTATAAATTCTCCTTATAAGAATAAGAGACGGACGCCCCTGGTGCAAGAGATGCAATCACCGGTGTCTCATATTCAGCAGCTGAATCTAGTTCTTTAGATTTTTCCCATCGTACGTTCGCTAACACTTGACCATTGCTAGTCCCTGCAACTTGTTCTGCATTCTTAAGGTCGCTCACCTTGAACCATTGGCCAACGTTTAGAGTTGCATCTCCCTCAGGAGTGAGATAAAGCGTCAACCCATTAGGATTTTCATCGCTTAACGTGGTGATGTAAGCAGAACCATCACCATTTGAAATGATTGGGACATCATCTGCTAGGGCGGGAGGTGTGTCAACTGATTTGGTCCCGTCATTCATCCCCAACGCGGTGTCAAGCTTTGTGCCAAACTTGACGTTGGTGAGTGCACTTGACGCATCGTTAACAATCACAATCGTATGGTCAAAAGCACCAGTTGAATCAACCGAGATAATCTCCTTGATCGTCAGCTTATGATCAGTGTCAACGATCGACTGTTGGAGGTATTGTGTCCCATCAGAGCCAACGCCTTGTGAAAAGGTTACGGGCAGCCCCTTTGTTTTTGCAAGCGCTTGATAGTCGTCACTCCCATCAGCATTCTTGACAGTTAAGTCACGCATGTAATAGTCACTTGTTCTTCCGGCAAACCAAGAATACTGGTACCCCACACCCGGTTGCGGATTGGCCGTATCACTCACAAAATTATTAAACAACGGATTATCTACGCCATAAAAACCGTTATTAACGTCTGGAAGTGTTGGTGGTACTGCAACCGTAAATGTGTACTGCTTGCCTCCTTGGGTCACTTCACGGCTAATTGAAAATGTTTCCGGATCAGCAATCGGCGTCCATTGGATCGAATCTACCAACGAACTAGAAACGGGATCGACGGCTGTCTTAAACCGAGGTTGGTCTTCATTTAACTCTGACGTGGCGGGTACATCCGCTGATGAGGTAGTTGAAGCGGCCGTAGCCGAAGTTGTTACCACATCTTCTGTCGTTTGATTTGGTGTGACTGCTTGAGCGTTCTGCTGTTTCGTGTCAGAGGTCATTGTCACGTCGGACGTCGTATCACGCTTTTGTCCAGTTGTGGTCGGCTCAGCTGAATTGGTAGTACCCTGTGCAGAGCTTACCCCATACTTAGGGGCTTTGCTCGTATCGACGCTCGTCGCATTAGATTTGGTCTCAACCTGAGCGGGTTGCACATCCTCAGTGGGACCCTGATTCACTTTAGGCTCAGTAGCTACTTTGGGCGTATCCTGTTCGGTGTCAGATGCACCCGTGTTCGCATCATCAGTCTTAGTGGTCGTCGCGGTTGTTTGCGTTGTCTGACTGTTCTGTACTGATTGTTCCTTTAAAATAGGTTTTGTCATCGTAGGCGCCACATCCAGCTTAACCGTCTGCGATGTTGTTGCCATAGCCGATGAATCATTAGGCTTCACAGTTGCCTGAGTTGGCGTCGCATCCGTCGCAGTCGTTGCCGCATGCGTGGTTTGTCCTTGAACCGTCATCACTGTCCCCACAGCAACGAGCAAGGCGGTCAACCAACGTCCTTTACTCTTGAATAACTTGACGCGTGTTTTCACTTCAGGCTCTTGGCGCAATCGGTTATGCGTCGACAACTTGCGATAATCTCCAACCAAAACGATCCCACCCTTCTCAATATCCATACTCCAAAATAAAAAAAAATAATTTTATTTAAGCACAGTATAATTGATGAATAGATCACTATCAATGCAAAAGACTCATTATTCTAGAAATAATAATATTAAAATAGCGTATGTGTGCGGCGAATAATGGGTGCCAAATCATTGGAACGTTTTCCGGCTAACTAAGAAGTGGAAAAGACGCTGTCAGCCGCATTCTGCTTGCCTATTGCTATCATCTGCAGTCCGAGTGATCTTGAACGCCAGCATGCTCGGCGGCAAGATTTCTCGACGAATCTTAACGTTAAAGCATCCGTGCGCATCTGCCACACCGCCTGCAAACACTTTTTGGAAAAACTGAGTATAAAAAACACGTCACTGGCCAAAATTACAGCCGGTGACGTGTTTTCGTATCGTGAAGTTCACGACGATTATTTTGCTTTAACTGCTTTGATCGCCGCTTGGATCGCTTGTTGTTGCATCTTCGCTTGCGCTTGGGCGATCACTTGTTTCTGTTGGGCAGATGTCATGTTCGGGTTGGCAGTTCTGGCTGCGATCACGGCTTGTTGAATAGCCGCTTGCATCTTGGCCTTGGTTGCCGCCGACGGGTGTTGAGCAGACTTAAGCTGCTTAGCCAACGCCTTGGCTTGTTGCGTGGTCAGCTGTGTCCAGGTCTTGGGCACGGTGATCGTGTTGGTTTGGCGCACGAGCTTATGGTTGTTTTGGTTGGAGAAGAAGGCCTTGTAGAAGCCATTCTTGTAGACCCACTCGGTGCGTGCAGTCCGCAACGTCGCCTTGGACCCGGTTTTGACGTTGTTCTTGACGAGGTAATCTGCCTTCGTATGGGTCGTCTTGCCTTTAGCGCTCAGCTTGTAGATGTAGACCTGGCGCTTACCGGAAGTCCCGATGTCTTGTTTCAACAGCATTGGCAGCTGCTTAGACGGGCTGGCGGAATAGATCTTTCGTGTGGTGGTTGTCGTGACCTTTTCCATGCCAAAATGATTCTGGTCGTTGGCGTTGACAAGGTACAATGACCCCAACATCAAGATCCCGAAGATCACGACCAAGACAGATCGCAACCAGCCTTTTTTCATCATGATGAAGCTCAGATACAGGCCGATAACGCCGATAATTAATGTCGCAATAATCATGAGCGCACCTCCTCTGGGGTCACGTCTTGGCTAGCAGTAGGCTTCTTGTTCAATAAGAAGGTCAGTGCCCAGCCAAGGATCGAAAAGCCGATCGCAAACCAGAAGGCCGCGTGATAGCCGCTAAGCGTCGCGTTGAAGAACATGTGCTTGTAGCGCAGCGGATCAGTCGTAATCATGTGCTTGGCTGGTGACGCGTTGCTGGTCACATCAGACAAGACGGAAATCAAGATGGCGGTCGTCATCGAGCTGGCGATCTGGCGAACCGTGTTGTTGACCGCGGTACCATGCCGGATCAGGTTCAACGGCAAGGCGTTCATCCCGTTGGTCGTCAGTGGCATCATGACCATCGACACCCCAAACATCCGGACGGTGTAGATCAAGGTGATGAACAGCGTCGGAGTGTCTGCAGTGATGAAGGCAAACGGCAAGGTCGCAGCCGCCAAGATGAAAAGACCGAGCTGCGCGAGCCGACGAGCGCCGATCCGGTCAAAGACATAGCCGGTGATCGGGCTCATAACCCCCATCATCAAGGCCCCTGGCAACAAGGTCAGCCCAGATTCGAGGGCGGACTTGCCGTGCAGGATCTGCAGATACAATGGCAAGATCATTTCGACCCCGACCATCGCCATCATCGCAATCGAGCTCAAGATCGTTGAAATCGTGAAGATCTTGCTGGTGAAAACTCTGACTTGAACGAATGGTTCGTCGAGTCGCAATTGGCGCCAAACGAACAGCGCGATGATCACCAGGCCGACGGCGATACTGCCAATAACGGTGGCATCGCCCCAGCCCTTGGAGCTGACTTCGGAGAAGCCGTACAGCAGCAGACCAAAACCAAAACTGGATTCGATCAATGACAACACATCGAGCTTCGGGTTGCTGGTTGGTAAAACATCCTTAACGAAGAACAAGGACAGGATCAAGACCAACACGACAACCGGCAGCAACATGCCGAACAGCGTCCGCCAACCGGAGTTGTCGATGACCCAGCCAGACAAGGTCGGACCGATCGCAGGGGCAACCCCGATCGCTAAGCCAGTCAAGCCCATCGCGGTCCCACGTTTTTCTGGTGGGAACAAGTTGAGCATGATGTTTTGTAGCAACGGCATCGTGATGCCGACGCCAAGCGCTTGGATCAAGCGCCCGATCAGCAACATCGCAAAGCTGTTGGCGATGAAGGCGATCAAGGTCCCGATCCCGAAGATCCCCATCGCGCCAAAATACAGCCACTTGGTCGAGACCTTAGCAGAAAGGTAGGCTGATACCGGGATCATGATCCCGTTGACCATCATGAACCCGGTGGTCAACCACTGAACGGTCCCTGTGGAGATATCAAAAGCCTTCATTAAAGTTGGAAAAGCAGTCGTAAGAATCGTCTGGTTCAAGACGGTGATGAAGACACCGACGATCAGTGTCACGACCATCAATGGTACGTTGATTTTCTTACCACGTCGATCTGTAACTGGCAAAATATCGCCCCTCTTTTGTTAATATATTTTGTAATTCGTTTATCATATTATGTGATATTGACAAAACATTATGTTACACTTACGTTATTAACTAGTCAATGAGTTTTCAGAAAATAAAAAATAAAAATGACAAGTCGTCACATTGGAGGTAACGATGGAACCAGATTTTACCAACCGCCTCAAAGTCATGAGTATTTCTGTGGGGATCGGCGAGGCCAGTCGGATCACAGGGGCCACAGTCACCCAGATCCGCTACTGGGAGAAAAAACACCTCGTCCATTCTTTTCGCCGCGAAGACGGTGGCAACAAGCGCTTCAACTTTCCTAACTTAGCCAGCATCATCCTCGTCAAGTCCCTGATCGACGAAGGCTACACCTTATCCAAGGCAGCCGAAGTGGTCACCAGCCATCGCCATCAGGCCGACCGGCTGAAGGTCATCGCCAACGCCTTGATCGATGTCGATGACACCACCACAGATTCAGTCTTCAACTTCGGCCAGCTCGCCAACGATCCGGACTATGACGTGATCGCCAGAGTCGATGATGAAAAGGCTGTTTTCAGTAAGGTACCGCACAAAGATTACCCCGAGGCGCGTTCAACACGCTGACCAAAATAAGCCAGGATCGACGCCGTTATTTGCGTCGATCCTGGCTTATTTTGATGAAAGGTGCCCTATATGTTCTCGCTGTCAGCAGATCGCCAACAACCTACCACTTTGCGATTGCTACTTCTACTTCGTCGTTGAGTGCCTTGCCCTTGGCTTGGAAGGCTTCTGCCTTGATCTGCCAAGCAGCGTAATGGTAGAAATCAAACATCAACGCCTCTGGGAACGCCTTTTGCAGACGCGACGCAAAGCCTTGCACCATGCCTCCGAGCAACACGAAAACGATTTGCTCGCCGGCTCCCAGCACGTCATGCAGCTCGTGTTGAAGGCCCGCAATATTGTAATCAACGGCTTCCGGATGGTCTTTGAGATAATCATTCAGCTGCGCTTCCGTTTTCGTTGCCATGCCGGTCGCCAGCCACTTGCCATCCTCATCAGGATTGAACTTAAACAAATCGGTCATATAAGCACCACTCAAGATCGAGACTTTACCATTGTGCGTCTCAAACTCCGGTGAAAAGGCCCGCTTGACGTTATTCCCGCCATATTGGTTATTTAAGTTGTAGAACTCGTCTAACTTGGCCTGGCGTGCCGCGACAGAAAGCTTTTGGTCCTCGAGGATATCGTTGGCCGGTGTGTAGGGGCGATCACCATAATTCGTGCCTAAAATGACGACCCCTTTTTGCAGATGCCCGCGCAAGCGCGTTAAAGTCTTCCTTATCAGCCGCAACGATCGGAATCGTTTCGTTTACTTTGAAGGAAAAGCCCTTTGGCCAATATGCAAAGCTGCCGATGTGCCCGTATGTCGTCCGAACGCGATCATAATCATCATAGGTTAACTCGTTTTGCTTCCGAAATTCTTCTGGTGTCATGATGTCATCCTCCATTATTCTGCGATTACCACCAACCAAACCGATCCCATTATCATCACCGCCAAGCACCACCTCCTTAACGTTTCGTCTCTTCAGACGTCATCCGGCACACCATCTTCTCTGAGGATTTCCGAGCGATACTCAAAAGTTTCCCGCTCAGCCAACACTGTGTATTCAAGGGGATAAGCTTCAGTCATCAAAAAAAGTCTGACGTCGAGATCGCCAAAATCCTCATCATAATATGAACAAGTGATCGTCCCAACGACACTAGCCGTATGGCTTGCGGTTGCCGGAAAGGTCGCTTCGATTTCCAGCTTGGTGTACTCGTATTCCTCGGGAAAATTATCCTTGAGATCCGCCACCAGTTCCCTGAGTGGATACGGCTTGCACAGCGCATAGAATTTAACCTTCATCCACGACATTGGTAGCCTCCCCTTTTGTTTCCGCCTTGGCATACAGTCCGATAACGTCCGCGGCCTCCTTGATGACCTCATCTCTCAGCTCTTTGGGATGAATGATCGCCACGTTTTTGCCTTGGCTCAATACCCACAACAAAATGCTGGAAAATTTCACCTGAGAAATCGTGACCCGCGTCCCTTGGCTGGATGTTGCGCCAATGTGCGCAGTTGGAAACGCATCTAACACCAAGTTGGGATAGCGGCGATAATCAAACTCGACATCGATGGCTTCGCCACTGCTCATCAGGTAAGCATGCTTGCGGAAGTCGGCCAAATCAAATTTTTGCGGTGGCATCAGATGCTTGTTTGCACGGGTATGGTAGATCTTACCGAAGCGATCCAGCCGATAGACCGCAAAATGATCTTTTTCTCCGCGCACCTTGCCGTGTTCGTACATCGCACAATAAAAATTGCCGTGGTCATAAAACAAGCAATCTGGAAAGCCCAGGTGCGAATGCATCGCATTGTTCATGGACGTCTCCCGGGTCGAGCGGTAATCAAACGTAACGGTCATTTTATTGGCGATGGCACCGCTGAGCTCCCGAAAAATCTGAATGATATCAACGTGGTCATTGTGAGAATACTCGGCGACATTGGCCGCACCCAAGGTCGCTTTTACCTCCTTGCGGCGAGCTGGTGACAATAGACTGAGCAGCGTGGCGAGAAGCGCGTCTTTTTCAGACTTGCGAAAACTCCCGCTGGCCAGTAGGATGTGGGCGATCATCACCAGATGTACGACATCGATCCGCGCTTCTAACTGGTATTTTGCATTTGTTGGCTTTAGATCCATCCCGTTTTCGTTAGCGACTTGACCGATGATTCCCATGTCGCGGAAAAAGGTCCGAGGCGTAATTTGGTAGCGCCGCGTAATATCGGCCTTTTCCAACTGGCCGCCTTGCATTAAGGCAATCATTTCATTCAAGAGGCGTACCATGTGCTCGTCGCCGCGCGTAGATGTTTCCTCTTTATTCAGAACCATCACGTCCTCCTTTGATCGTCGTCAACTCCAACCAAACAGCCAATCGCGACGTTACTTGCGCGAGCGCACCGCAAAGATGCGAGCCACGGGTCGTCCTTCCTCGTTTTCGGTGAATAAGACGTCCACTGGAAAATCACCTCGAGTTTGCATTTCATCCACCCAGCCCAAATAATCATCGGGCAGCACCCAGAAAAACGGTTCAGGCCCTGCCGCAACAGTAATGCCGGGATACCATTGGCCGGTTCCCGCATCGACACACAGCCGGGCATCGAGCAAACGAAACTCTCGCTGGGCGATGTCATCGTGGAGATCAACACAGCGGTTATCATATTTATCGAGTTGCTGATCAGCACCAAAGGCGTCAATTTCATAATGCGCATTGCCAACCAGCTGGGTCGTGTTAGGCAGGCTTTGGGCATCTTCGTCCACATCCTTGCTAACTAATGTACAAGCTCGACGAACCAGCTCGAATGCGGCAACGGTGTCCATAAACGAAATGATATCGGAATCAGTTGCAGGATGGCGAGTCAACGCCTGAAACAACCGGACTTGGAATTCTTCCTGCCTGGTGTGATCCGTCACGAGGCTGATCGCTTGGTCGGGGTCTTCCGTCGGCACCAGACCGAAGCTGCCGGCATCGTACTGGTAACCTGAGATGAATTTGCCACTGTTGTTTTCAATCAACCAAACACGTTGTAATGTCATTGCAGTCAGCCTCCTGATTTCGTTTCCTCAACAATCAATACACGTATTATAAGGCCGCATAGTGACAAAATATGTCACTATATTGGCAGAATTCCATGTTCAGCATTGATCAAATATAAATTTTTGGCTAAAGCAGAGAACAAGACAAAATTAGAGTTCACGAAATAATCACGATTATTACAGAGATGTACGAGCATAGGCAACGCATTTGCGTAGAAAGACCCTGCCAAGCAAAATGAAGTGCCCTACAATTGTTAGACAAGAAGTCTAATGATTGTGGGGCTTTTCTTATGACCAAATATAGTAGCAAATTTAAGATTGAAGTTGTTTCTGCATACCTGAAAGGCGGTATTGGCTACGATAAACTCTGTGTCCGTTTTGAAATTCCTTCAACGAAAACAATTCGGACTTGGGTTACTCAAGCACAGGCGCATGGAATTGGTTCCTTGGCGGTTAAGAGAACTAAGACTAAATACTCGCAAGCCTTCAAGATTACCGTGTTAGAGTATGTGCATACACATAAAACAAGTGAAGCACGGACTGCCGCTCATTTCGGCATTTCTCCTGGGCTAGTGAACTCATGGAATCACATTGTTCGAGAACAAGGAGTTGTCGGTCTTCGTGCTAAACGTGCAGGGGGACCATCTATGGGCAAGCACAAGAAGATCAAGTCAATCAAACGGCTTGAACCAACGCAAGAGGAAAAGTACAAACAAGAGATTTTGGAACTCAAAAGCAAACTACATAAAGCTGAAATGGACCGTGATATTTTAAAAGTACTCGCGACCCTAACGAAGAATTCGTCGAAACACTCTCCACGAAAGTGAAGGCAGGTATCATTACTTCGTTAAGGTCACAATACGATTTCAAAGCGCTGCTTAAAGCGCTCAATTTGCCGCGGGCAACGTACTATGACCGCCTTAAGCGGAATCAAAGAGAAGATAAATACACTGGTGTTAAGGCATTCATCAAGGCCTGTTACTACGGCTCTGAAGAAACATACGGGTATCGTCGCATCCATGATGAAGCAGCTAAGCATGGTTTTCACTATGCCGAAGAATCGTTTCGCCGGTTAATGAGTGATATGGGCTTGAAAGTTACAGTTTACTCTACGCGTACTTCTAAGTATCACTCTTATAAGGGCCGAGTTGGCAAGGTGGCGTCTAACATCTTGAACCAGCAGTTTGACGCTAAACAGCCACTTACTGTATTTCATACCGATGTGACTCAGGTCCGACTCTACAATGGTGAATGGGGCTATATCTCTTCGATTACGGATGAAGCTAGTCGTGAAGTCGTCGCCGCTATCGTTAGTTCTTCTCCAAATAAAGCATTGATTCACGCAACACTCGACGAATTGCAAGATCATCTCAAAGATGGTCTTAAACCCATCCTGCACTCAGATCAAGGCTGGCAATATCAAATGCCAGATTACCAGCAACGCCTAAAGGCTATGAATATTACTCAGAGTATGTCGCGTAAAGGTAACTGTCATGATAATGCACCGATTGAAAGCTTCTTCAGCCTCTTGAAGCGGGAGTGCTTGAATCGATATCAGATTAATAGCCTCACAGATCTACGTAAATTAGTGAATAGTTACGTTGACTGGTTCAACAATGTCAGAATCTCAAGAAACAAAAATGACCTGACCCCGGTTGAATACCGGGAGCAAGCCAAAGTTGCTTAATTCAAAATCTAAATTGTCTAACTTTTCTGTTGCACTTCAAAATCGCAAAGTTTACGATTTACTCGGCAGGGTCCTTCTACACTATGATAAGAACGCTTTATGTCTCAGCCACTAACCAGCAGGATGAAAAAAACGCCATCACTGGCGTCGTTCATGGATGCAACCTAATACAAATTAGGGGCGCAACTCATATGTATTTGTGCTAGAATAACTGGGTAGATGTCTCCCAAGCCATTTACAAGTTACTCAGAATAACTCCCAAGGTTCTGAGCCTCACTCGTCCACAGACGCCCCCAAGCCGTCTGCGGACTTTTTTTACCTCTTAGTCCTGAATTCCCAAGTGTCCCGTTCTAGGATAGAAAAAGCCCGCATGACAGCAGGCCAACAGCCTCTGCATACGGGTCGTCCTGAATGATCCCCAAGATCCGTTCAGGTGAGCGTTACGATTCAGTTCTTAAGATTACATTTAGTATATCTCGAGATTGTCGAAATTACAACGTTATATAAATAAAAATATAAATATAATTTTCCTAAAAATGTCTACAAGCGTCATCAAGACGCCAACAGCCCTGCACCGTTTCATCGCGGTGCAGGGCTGTTGGCGTTACCGAGCTAGAACCGATTAGGGCTCAGCTCGTTGGGTTAGGACATGGATAGGAGGCATTTTACAGTCAGTCAAAAGCTAGTCAATATTGATCTGGTGTGAGCTTTGTTGGGTCTCTGTCAGCTTCGGCAGGGTCACGGTCAAAACGCCATCGGTATAAGCGGCCTTGATTGCCTTGTCATCGACGTTTGGCAACCGATAGCTGCGGCTCATCGCGCCATAACTACGCTCGCTCATCAACGTGTTGCCTTCCTTATCTTGATGGTCATTGTAGGAAGCCTTCTTCACGCTGACGCTCAAAATATTGTCTTGGTAGTTCAACTTGATGTTGTCCTTGTTGATGCCAGGCACATCGATCTTGGCGACATAATCCTTATCGTTTTCGGTGATATCAGTCTTCAAAACCTGGCTGGAACTTGCCGTTGGCATGAAATTGTCGAAGAACCGACGCCCCAAGTTGTCGAAGAACGGATCCTCTAACCAGTCATCGCGACGCATCATTTCGTTAGCCATACAACAGACTCCCTTTCTATATCGTGATATTTTAATTGACATTATTTTAGGAGGCATTTTGCAGTCATTCAAAAGCTAGTCAATGTTGATTTGGTGTGGACTTTGTTGAGTCTCGGTCAGCTTTGGCAGGGTCACGGTCAGCACGCCATCGGTATAAGCGGCCTTGATCGCCTGATCATCGACGTTAGGCAGCCGATAGCTGCGGCTCATCGCGCCATAACTACGCTCGCTCATCAACGTGTTGCCTTCCTTATCTTGATGGTCATTGTAGGAAGCCTTCTTCACGCTGACGCTCAAAATATTGTCTTGGTAGTTCAACTTGATGTTGTCCTTGTTGATGCCAGGCACATCGATCTTGGCGATATAATCCTTGTCGTTTTCGGTGATATCAGTCTTCAACACCTGACTGGAACTTGCCGCTGGCATGAAATTGTCGAAGAACCGACGCCCCAAGTTATCGAAGAACGGATCCTCTAACCAGTCATCGCGACGCATCATTTCATTAGCCATACAACAGACTCCCTTTCTTTATTGCGGTGGTTGATCACCGCTCCTTGTTTACATAATATATAGTACTCACTTTTAGCACTCTAGTCAATAGAGTGCTAAAAGTTTTTTGAATTTGGCCAAAAAAAATCAGCGCCACGCGACCCCGTAAGGTTTCGTGGCGCTGACGCCTTGTGTATTTGGTTAGCAGATCTTGTCGCCGATGGCTTGTTGGACTTCTGCAGTCAGCGGTGTTGGCCGGTTGACCATCACTGCCCCGTCAAGGATCCCGGAATCATCGCGCAACACCAATGTGGCTTGTTGATAATCCAGCACTAAGCCGTTGCCGAGATACATCAGCTCCAAGTCGCCTGTGGTCAACGGCACCCCGGCATCGTTATCCACCTTGATCGCATAATCGGAATCTTCAGCATCGGTCAAGACCAGCTGGTACTTATTGCCGATCGCACAGGTGCCGCCGAGCTGTGAGTACTTGCTAGAGCCGTCGTCTAATGCTAAGAATACCCGGTCTTCTGGCGCCATCTTAGCTTGCAGATAAGTCAATGCTTCTGGCTTGATCGTGATTTTCATGCGATATCCTCCTAATTGATTGTGCGCAACTTATTAACTAACTATAGTATAGTAAATTCAGGCGCGCATGTCAATGTTTTCCCCACTGTGCACACGACGCACAACTCATCCCCAAAGTTTATCCACACCGCGGCGGCCACGCCCCCATTATCTGGTAGTGAGGTGCGAGGTTGACACCAGATACTCTGCCAGAAAAAATCAAGACAATAATTTTTTACCGGCACTTATCAACAACCTTCAAAAATTAAAAATCCTTCATTGGAAGCGGCGTATCCCTTGCACCCCAACGGACACACAGATGTTCGCCTGTACAATAATTTTTTTATCCACAGGTTGTGCACATCCTGGGGAAAAATCCACGCACACCCGTTCAACCTAGTTATGAACACTATCCACAGAGTTATCCACAGGCACCGTTAGGAGTTATTCCCACCTCATATCCACACTTGACAAGTTTTGCACGCTCTTTCCCTTTTAATCAAAAAAAACGTCTTTGCCACGCAACCGCAAAAGTGGTCGCGTGGCAAAGACGCTTAATAGCCTATTAGTTACTGCTGCTGTTGCTGTCAGTCGAAGAAGACAGCGAGTCAGTGGTTTGCGTCAACTTCACGTTAGTCGTCTTCTTGGTCCCTTCATGGTAATAGGTGACCTTGACGGTATCGTTGACAGCGTGCTTGTACAGCGCCGTCCGCAGATCAGCGACGCCGGTGACCTTGTCGTCGCCGATTCCGACGATCACATCATATTGCGACATGCCGGCCGCCTTGGCAACACTGCCGCTGGTGAAGCCGGCGACGACCGCCCCGCCAGTGACAGACGTTGGCAGCTTCAAGACAGATTTTTGCTGGCTAGCTGTGACACTGGAGAGATCGCGGATCTCAACGCCAAGTGCAGGACGGACGACCTTCCCGTTAGTGACCAGCTGGTTGATGATCGAAACGACTTCGTTACTTGGAATGGCAAAGCCCATCCCTTCGATCGTGGCCGAATCGGAACTAGAGCTCGACGATCCGGACAACTTCATCGAGTTGATCCCGATCACTTGCCCAGAAAGGTTGATCAGCGGACCACCGGAGTTTCCGGAGTTGATCGCGGCATCGGTTTGGATAACCGTTTCCTGCCCAGTTGCTTGGCCGGTGTCTTCGTCGGTGACGTCGACCGTCCGCGAGGTGGCACTGACAATCCCTTGGGTGACGGAAGTGGCATATTGCGAGCCCAGTGGCGATCCGATCGCCAAGACGGTCTGGCCGGCTTGTAGCTTGCTAGAATCGCCAAACGACGCCACGCTGGATACTTTGTCTGCGGAGATGGACAAGACGGCCAGATCAGTGGTCTCGTCGGTCCCGACCTTCTTGGCGGTGAGCTTGGTGCCATCGCTCAAGATGACTTCCAGCGCGTCGGAGCCGGACACCACGTGATTGTTCGTCACGATATACGCCTTGCCATCTTTCTTCTGATAGATGACCCCGGAACCTTCACTATACTCTTGCAGATCAGAGCTCGAGGAATTGTTGTTTGATGAATTCGAATTACCATCACCGGCGTTCGAATCACCGTTGCCAAAAATCTGATTGAATTCATCTAAGCCACTAGAGGTACTTTGCGCCTTTTGCAGGTTCACGACAGAGACCACGGCGTTTTTGACCTTGGCCGTGGCGGTCGTGCTGGCACTGGTTTCTTTGACTGAGACGTTAGACACCTGGGTCGTGCCCGACTTCTGGGTGCTGGAGACGACACCGAGGTCTTGGCTTGCGCTGGACTTCAGCCCCCAATAAGCGGCCCCGCCACCGACGCCGCCACCGATGATTGCCGCCACCACGGCGACCACCGCGGTTTGCTTGATGCTATTATGCTTTTTCGGTGTGTTTCCCGGATCCTTTTCCTGGAAATTATGAGATTGATTGTCCATGATGCTCTCCTCCCTCAAGTACGATCTTTGTTCATGGTTTAATCTTACAAAGCGGATTTGATGATTTTATGAAGTTTATACGCAGAAGTCCGGAAACGTTACCGCCTTGATTAGATAGCAATATAGGTCCGGACAGGGCGCGCTACGACAGGAGATGGCTGGAACCGGTGCGAGGCGCTCAGAAGCTAACTCAGGCGTTGCCTGAGTGGATCTTCCTCGACGCCTTTGTTGTAAGCGGCAAGCCGCTAACAACAACGCCGCGCCTGAGCCATCTCCCGTCTCCACGCACCCCGTCCTCACATTTACGTCCTAAGGCAACCATCCAGGTGTGGGTAAAAGCGACTCCAAGTCAGATTGACCTGCTTCTGTCACTTTCGCCCACATCCTAGACTCAGCGTACTACCGGATATTTACGACTAACCAGGATGTCGGCCTTCGGGAGGCAGTGGGATAGCGGCGCGGAGGCGGAAATGGCGGTATGCCGTGATAACGCCAACGCCTGTGAGACAGCGTAGCTGGCTTACCGGTGTTGGCGTCGGCAATTTTGGAGACGCGAAGCGGCTTCAAAATTAGTCGTAAGACTGCGAAGCAGACTGAAGACGGCCGCACAGCATACTGCCATTTCTGCCGCAGCAAAGCTATCCCACTGCCTCCCGGAGGCCACCAAGCACTGAAGGTATAAAAAACGGCGGCACCACGAACGGGCCGTCGTTAATCTAATTATGGAAGTGATGCCTGCATGCTGTCAACTTTTCGCTATGCCCCAACGGTAAACATCGGGTCTGCGATGGCGGGATCGGTATCGTAGACATCAAAGTCACGCCCGACGCCTAAACCTTGCTCCTGCAACATGCCCGCCACGGTGATGTGGGCGAGCGACTTGACGTTGTTGTGCGGTGACAGATGGCCGAGATACACGCGCTTGGTACGCGGGCCGATCACATCCATGATTGCGTTGGCACCATCTTCGTTGGACAAATGTCCGGTGTCACTCAAGATGCGCTGCTTCAGCGGCCACGGGTAAGGGCCCATGCGTAACATCTCGACGTCGTGGTTGCATTCCATCACATACGCATCCGCATCTCTGATCGTGCCTTCGACGGCATCGGACACATATCCGGTATCCGTCAAGATGGCGAAGGCCTTGTCATCGTGGTGTAGCTGATAAAATTGCGCCTGGGCGGCATCATGCGACACGGCGAAGCTTTCGATATCCAAGTCTCCGAGACTCATGGTCGTGCCCGGTTCGAAGACCCGGACCTGATCTGCCGGCAGCTTGCCGATCGTCTGCGGCAGAGCCTCCAGCGTCAGCTGGTTGGCGTACAAGGTGATGTTGGGATACCGCCGCGTCAAGACGCCGACACCTTTTGAATGGTCTGTATGTTCATGGGTCAAAAACAGACTGTCCACATCAGACAAATCGCGCCCGATGCTTTGCATCAGCGCCTGCAGTTTCTTCCCAGAAAAGCCGGCATCGACTAACACCTTATGTTGCGGCGTTTCGATGAACGTCGCGTTGCCTGAACTTGAACTTGCTAACACACTGACCCGCATTCCAAAATCTTCTGTCAATGACTTATGATCCTTTCTAGCCTGACGGTCTACTCTTCGTTGGTCCGATCTTTCACCACCGTTTTGGTGATGGCGTTGAGTTTCTTGATCGTCACGCTTTTACTACCTTGATTCTGGACCCCGACAAACCACGTCGGGACATATACTGTACTGCCTTTGGTGTCCAATAGATAATTATACGCGAGTTCGACCCATTTGACAGAGGCACCGTTGGCCAGTTCGTTATCTTTATACAAAGCAACGACCGCGTCTCTGGCCGAAGTCAGCTTGACATCGCTTTTGAGCACCGACATCTTGGAGATATACGTCTGGGTGTAGCTGATCATTTTGTTATCGTTGATCATGAAGGTGAGCTGGGCGCGCTTGTCGTAGATCTTATGCCCTTGGATCTGCTGGCAGAAAACATACTTATTGGTGCTCGACAGGCTTTCGCTGTACCGATAGTGACTACCAAACTGCACATGTGTCGGGTCTTGCAGCCACTTGGTCAGCGTCTGCACCCTATTTTTCTTGAACGTCAGCGGTGTGTGCAAGACCGAGCTTAGCCGATTGTTGTCAAAACTCAACGTCTGGCCTTCCAGCTGATTGCGGTTGTCCACAAGCACAGTGTTAGCTTGGGACGCGAGATATCCCCCGGTTGGCGTCCTAGTCGCCAGCTTCGGTAACTTGATCTGGTCGCGTTGAATATCCGCGACGATCTCGCTGGTCGTCGATTCGCTGACGGCCTGATCGATCTGTTGGCTTTGGTAGAAACTGATGCCCAAGAAGATGTTCACCGCAAAGAAGACGAGCAAGAAGATCCATTCGATCCGTTTAAAATCCATATGCCCCTCCTATTCCTGCGTCTGCTTATCCGCATCAGGCCCTTGCCAGCTGGTATAGCGGCGATAGTGGCCGTTGATCTCGACGAAATACGTTGGCGTCAGGTTCACGACTTGCGAGTTCTCCTTTTGCTTCTGCCACTCATAGCCCAACACCACATCTTCGATCGCATCGTCGTGGTAGCCCACGGCCCGCAGATGTTGCCACACCGTCTCGGAGCTTGGCAAGCTGGTTTTGGCCTGGTTCGTCGGGATCGGTACCGTCAGATTATTCATTGAAAAGAACATCTGTTGGCCGCTGCTGGTGGTTGCGACTGTCACCCGGCCATAATAGTCCGGATTGAAAACCGGTAACCCTTGGGCAAACGAGCGGTAGGTCACCTTGCGGCTGGCCTTGTTGTAGTGTGAATACCGCATCGCGTTCAACCCCAACAAGTCGAGCTTACCAAGTGCTGAATACGACTTGGTCAGGTTAGTGGCGAGATCGGTCGATTTCGATACCGCAGTAGCATTATCGTATTGCAACACATCGGTATCGGTGTTCAGTGTCAGCCGGTAATCCGTTCCCGCAGTATACACAGTGTCGGTCCCGAGCTCACGCGCATCCACTGCAGAGGCGGTGGTTGGCATCAACAGTGAGACGTAATGGTTGGCACTTTGTTGATCGAGTAGGTACACATAAGGCTGCACCGTGATCGGTTGCGAATAATTGGCGATCTGGCGGCCATTACTCAGCCGCTTTTCTGTGGCCGCAAACCCGGTTTTGGCCGCGGCATCGACCACCTTATTCAGCTTGGTCAGCGAATGTTTGGCCAGCGTACCGGTATGGATCGACCGCGTCGCATCGTTGACGAAAACCAGCGAATTGGGATGCCGGTCGAGATTGACGATCAGCCGGTCGAAAGTGAAGTTGGCGTTTGATGACGTCGCCTTCTTGGTAAAAAAGGCGGTGTTAAACGTGCTGTATGCCATCTTGTCGGGATACACCAGTTGCAGCGTCGCATCGGTGCTCAACAGCGCGGTGTATTCGCTAGCTGTCAGCTTACCGCTATCCGCGACGGTGGTTAGCTGCCAATCGCTCATGGCAGACCGGATCGTCGTCGTAACGTTATCATCAGGTGCAAACAGCAACTTCTTGTTGCCACCGTGTTGGTAATAAGCCGTCGTCGGCGCCATCACGACACCGGCGCTTTTGTTGTTGTCAGCGTCAGCGTGGCGGGTGACCGCCACTTCGGCTTGTTGATGACCGAGACGCGATGGATTACGCCAGATCAGCCAGGTCAACACGACACTCAAGACGATCATCGCGGTCAACCCGATCCGCAAAAGCCACCCACTAAGCTTCATCCCAGTCATCTCCTTCCTCTATTGGTTCATACGGCAAAGAGATGTAGAAGGTACTGCCTTTGCCTTCTTGCGAGTCGACCCAGATACTGCCGCCCAAGGCTTCGACAACTTCCTTGGAAATTGCCAGGCCCAACCCGGTGCCGCCTTGCTGCCGACTGCGGGCTTTGTCGACCCGGTAGAAGCGATCGAACACTTTGTTGATATCCTTACGCGGGATCCCGAGGCCTTGGTCGCTGATCGACAAAATGACGTGGTTGTGGGTTTCCACAAGCCGCGCGGTGATGACGCCACCTTCGGGCGAGTACTTGATCGCGTTGTTCATGATGTTGTCGATCACTTGCATGAACTTGTCTTGATCGACTTCGACCCACAAGTCGCGCTTGGTGATCTCACGGCGGATTGAGTACTGCTTCTTGCGGCTAGACGGCAACGGCTGGACCCGGTTATTGTCGCCGCCGGCCGTTTCGTTGTCAGTTTTGAGCATCATGTCGAAGCGGTCGAGGATATAGTTAAAGAACTCGTTGAGGTTGATAGTTTCCAGATTGATCTTGCTCGTGCCTGAATCCATCCGTGACAGACTCAACAGGTCGTTAATCATCCGGATCATTCGGTCGGTTTCTTCTTGGGTCACCTTCAAAAACTGCGGGGCGATTTCGGGATCTTTCCACGCGCCATCGGTCAGCGCTTCGATATATGACCGCATCGACGTCAGCGGCGTGCGCAACTCATGCGAAACGTTCGAGACGAATTCCCGGCGTTCGCGTTCATTTTTCTGCTGTTCGGTGACATCATGAAGCACCGCCACCAGCCCTGAGATAAAGCCGGTTTCACGCTGGATCAAGGAGAAGTCCACACGCAAGATTAGGTCGTGCTCGGACTTCTCGGAGAAATCGAGCAACAGCTCTTCTTGGTTCTCCAACAGGTCTCGCAACGTATAGTCTTTGGCGATGTTGAGCAACTTCAAGATTGACAAGCCGATCACGTCTTCGTTGCGCGTGCTGAGCATATCCAGCGCAGTCTCATTGATGATGATCACGTTGCCGCGGCGATCGGTGGCGATGACGCCATCGGTCATGTGTGCCAGCACTGAATCCAGCCGCCTGCGCTCGGCTTCGCTGGCCTCTTGGGCCTCTTCAACGCGCACGCTGAGGTTGTTGACGGCGACAGCCAGCTGGCCCAGCTCGTCTTGACCGTAGATGCGCACCTGCCCGGAATAATCCCCGCGCGCCATGCGGATGGCTTGCTTTTTCATTTCGTCGATCGGCCGCGTGATCGCCCGTGAGATCACGATGGATAAGATTGTGGCCAACAAGCCGGCAGACAGCGACGCGATCAAGAAGATCCGCACGATCTTGTTGATGTTGTTATACACCGAATCCATCGATGCTGAGATCACAATAGCCCCGATGACGGCGGAACCGTCCCCGGTGGCGTTAGGGTTTTTCAGCGGGATGATCTTGGTGTAGGTCGAGCCAATCGAATCGCCATACTGGAAGCCTTCAAAAATCTGGCCGTTATACAACACCGACTTGACGTTGCCCGAGGCGGACTTTTGCCCGACATCAGATTGATCGTTGATGTTAGAATTAGCCCGGATCGTCCCTTTGGCGTCGACCACCTGCAACTCCGCCGTGTTGGCGATTTCCGCTTGGGTGATTGTCGTTTTGATATCACTGTTGGCGGTGCTGGCATCGGTGCGCATCAGGTCGGATTCAAGCTTGCTTTGGATATACGGATCCACATTCAGGCTGGTTTTGAACGTCTCGACGTTCTGCTGTTCCAAAGACCGCACAAAATACGCGCCAATGAGCTCCACGGTTACTAACAGTAACAGGATAAACACCAGCGCGATCTTAAAGTGAATCGATTGGAAAAAATGAATCTTCTTATTCATTGAACTACTACCTATTCCGCGTCAGGATTCCGCAAATAGTAGCCGACCCCACGACGGGTGATCAGCCATTCAGGATGCGATGGCGCGTCTTCGATTTTTTCACGTAGCCGGCGCACGGTGACATCCACCGTCCGCACGTCACCGAAGTAATCGTAGCCCCAGACGGTTTGCAACAAGTGCTCACGCGTCATGACCTGGCCGAGATGCCGCGCCAAATAGTGCAACAACTCGAACTCCCGGTTGGTCAGCTCGATCTTCTCGCCGCGCTTGGACACGGTATAAGCGTCTGGGTGGATCGTCAAGTCGCCGACGGTCAAATCTTTGTTCTCGTCGTCAGGTTCTTGGGCCTGCTGGTTGGCAGATTGCCGCCGCAGGTTGGCCTTGACCCGGGCCACCAGCTCGCGATTGGAGAATGGCTTGGTGACATAGTCATCGGCCCCGAGCTCCAAGCCCAGCACTTTGTCGATTTCGGAATCTTTGGCCGTCAACATGATGATTGGCGTGTCGCGATCTTTGCGGACTTGCCGCGCGACTTCCAACCCATCGATCTTAGGCAGCATCAGATCCAAAATGATAAGGTCGGGGTTTTCGGATTCAACTTTGGCCAGTGCTTCTTCACCGTCATAGGCGGTAACGACGTCGTAACCTTCTTTTGCTAAATTAAACTTCACGATATCAGAGATGGGTTTTTCATCATCAACCACTAGGATCTTCTTTGCCATGAATTGGCCTCCTTGGTCATATTGTCTCTATTATAACGGTTTATCTGATTCTGAGCAAAACCACCCCTCAGGCACCGCCATTAGCCAACATATCAAGAACTTGCAAGCCTTGTACGGCCGGGCGTGAGTGAAAGCAACTCCAGCAGGTCAATCTGTCGTGGAGAGGGTGCTCGGCGGAGCTAACTCAGCTTTGCTGAGTGGATCTCCACCTGCGCCTGGCTGTAGGCGACAAGTCGCCAACAGCCATCTCACCACGTCAGATTGACCTGCTTCCATTGTTTTCACTCGCACCCTGGATTGCGACGTATCAGGCGAATTTGTTGTCACAGCTATATTGCGTTCTCGATCAAGCCACGTTCTGTCAATTCCGGTCTGTCTATGATCATGTTCTATAAGCCGATCTTCAGGGATTTACAACTACAGATTCGCGCGAGTCGCAGACGAACGAAGCTTGGATATGTACATCTAACCGGATATCATCCTCCGAGAGGAAAAGGGATCGCGGCACTATACAAATATGGCGTCGGCAGAAGCAAAGACGCTAAGGCGCTTTGAGTCGTATACCTGCCGCACAGCACCTAAAGGATGTCTTTAACACTCAAACTGTCCTAATACGCAGAATCCAGGGCGTGGGCAAAAGCGACGGAAGCAGGTCGATCTGACGTGGTGGCATCATTGTTGACGACTTGTCGCCATACAACGCTCGGCCGCGATGCGATCTCCCCTTGCTTCAATTACAAGCTAGCTTTTCGAAAAATCATTTGTTGGCGTACAATAGTTACCCTGGATTATTCACCTCGGTATTTGGGACATGAAATCGCATCTGGCCGGTCTGAAAGCAACGTTTGGAGCGTTGCGAATACTGACTGAGCGGAGAAGTTGGTGATCGATGCACCACGAACAGACCGA
>NZ_BAAIHN010000037.1:0-25728 GCF_054784775.1 Lacticaseibacillus boliensis | reverse complement strand
AGAGCGACCAGGAAATTGAGACTTACATTGAACAACTGAATAATCGACCACGCAAGGTCTTAGGCTGGAAGACGCCATCAGAAGTCTTCATGGGTAAAAAGTTGCACTTGAGTTGACAATTCGTCGTTCAAAAAACCACCCCGCACTTGGTGGGGTGGTTTAAGCGGCTAAATTGCGGCACGTTGTTGGATATCTTGGACGATCGTTGCTAGCGTGATGGCGGCCATTTCAGCTTCCGCGGCTTGCTGGACGCGTGCG
The DNA here is from genome assembly GCF_054784775.1 of Lacticaseibacillus boliensis. Lineage (NCBI taxonomy): Bacteria > Bacillati > Bacillota > Bacilli > Lactobacillales > Lactobacillaceae > Lacticaseibacillus > Lacticaseibacillus boliensis. Next base: position 25,470 of record NZ_BAAIHN010000037.1, on the reverse strand, counting down.
TAGACGCCGTCGAGCGTGTCTTGGATGTTGGCGCCGACAGGACAGGCCATGTTGGTCTTAGGGTCGACGTGCAGCAGTTGCTTGGAATCGTCGATCGCCTGATACACGTCGAGTAAGGTGATAGCTTCTGCAGGCTTAGCCAGCTCGGCGCCGGCGACGCCAGGATGGGTCGTGAGCAAGCCGGCCTTGACCAGCTGGGCCATTAGGCGGCGGACCAGGCTGGGATTGGATTCGATCGAACCGGCGATCGCGGCGCTGGTCGGATGGTTATCGAAAATCGCGATGAAAGCCAAGATGTGCACGGCGTCGGATAGCTTATGGGAGTACTTCATGGTTACTTTAAGACCTCTTTGACTGCGTCAGCGAGTGGTGTGAGCGGATGGCCGAGCACCGTCTCCAGATCGTTGGTCGTCGGCTTCAGGCCGCCTTCGCGGATCACCCTTTGGGTAGCGGTGATGAACCCGGCGACACCCTTTGGCAGGCCGGTTTTTTCCAAGCCAGCTTGATCATCGGCATCGGAAACTTGTTGGGTGGTGACGTCACTGCCAATGGCGGCGGCGAGATCAGCGTAGGTGTGTGGGGCGCCGGCGAATTCGTAGACGGTTTTCGGGTCGGTGCTGGTGAGCACGTTGGCGGCGGCTTCGGCGTATTCGCGTTCTAGCGCCCAGCCGGCTTGGCCGTCTGCGGCAGAATAAACGACAGGGCGGCCAGCGGCACCGGCCTTGAGCGAAGACGATTCGTTTTCCAGATACCAGTTGTTGCGCAAGAAGCTGTGCGCGATGCCGGAAGCTGTGATCGCTTCTTCGGTCGCTTTGTGGTCAGCGGCCAAGGGTGCCGGGTTCGTTGGGGCCTGCGGGAAGCTGGTGTAGGCGATGAACTTGACGCCGGCAGTTTTGGCGGCGTTGACGACATTCTGGTGTTGTTCTGCGCGGCTGATCTTTTGACCCGGTTGCCCGGAGATGAAAAGGAGGCGGTCGATGCCGGCAAGCGATTGCGCCAGCGACTGTTCGTTGTCGTAGTCACCGATCCGGACAGGGACGTTGGTCGGCACCAGCTTGGCGGCTTTGTCGACGTTGCGGGCCAAGGCGATCAAGGCGTCGCCTGGTTGCAGGCGCTTGGCCAGTTCGCGGACTGCGACTTGACCGAAGCGGCCGGTAACAGCTGTCACTGCATAAGTAGTCATAAATAGTTTCCTCCTGAGTTGTAACTTTATAAGTAACTTGCAATTTATATTGTAACACCCAAGAAGCGTTCGTCAACCACAACTTTTTGCCTAGCGGTGCCTGCTGCGGAAGGCGGCACGGGCCAGGCCGTCGAGCACCGCCCGCCAAGCCTGGCGGTCTTGCGGATCGCTGTGCTGCAAACCAGACAGGATGGTTTTGGCCGACTGGGTGGGATGGGCGGCGAGTTCGGCGAAGGACTCTTGTTGCGTCGCGGTGACGAGCGCATAGATGGCGTCTAAGGCTTGTTGCTTGGTGTCATCTGAGACGGATTGCGCCCATTGCGTCAACAGCGCCTGGAAGTACTGACTGGTCTTGTCGACGGCCTCGAGGTAAACAAAATTGTGGTCGTGGACTTCCCAGGTGAACAAGTCGTGTTGCCGTAAGCCACTGGCGGTGCTGTGGACGACGCCAAAATCGTGGCTGTTATCCAGCATCATCCCGATCAAGGAAGTCTGTGGCACCAGCTTCAACACCTTGGCACTGGGCGGTAGCGGCTTTTTCAACCCAGGGCCGTCAAGGTTGTAGACCATGTTGATCGAGTCTTGCAAGGCCTCTGCGTGGGTGAAGGCGTAGGTGGCGAGGGTGCCGCCTTTGGAATGGCCGCCGAGATAATAACGCCCGGGGTACTTGGCGGCGATGCCTTGCAGATAGGCCAACGCGGCGTGTTGTGACGGAATGACCTCGAGGAAGGTCATGTTGAAGTCTTCTTTCCAATCGACAAACGTCGCGCGGGTGCCGCGAAAGGCGAGGTAATAGGTGTCGCGGTCGAGCTGCCAGGTCACCGCAGAGAATTCTTGTTGGCGGTCGGGATCGCGGCGATCCACCGGATAAAACCAGCGCACGTCGGCAAAACGGGTGCTGGCAGCGAGTTGTTCGAGCAATTGTTGGTTGGCTTGTTCTTGCCAGGTGTGGGCCATCATGCGTTGGCAGTCTGCCGGTGTCAGATCGCCCAGGCGGCCGGTCGTCACCCCGGCGAAGTCGCAATAAGCCAGCTGCGCCAAAATCGCCGCGTCGACCACCGTCAAGGGCTGGGCTTTGAACGTTTGATTACCATATGTGGATAGATAAGTCAGCATGTTGGCCATCGCAGACACCTCCGTTTACCAAGAGTATAACCGATTTTAGCGTCGCGACATACACCGGCCGGCAGAAGCGTGTTATCATATGCGCAGAAAGAGGCGTCATCATGGTTAGACAGAATTATCAACTCACACTAGAGGCGGTCAAAAACCGGCAGCCGGCGTATCTGGAAACGATCTTCTCGCTGGGCAACGGCCATTTTGGTATGCGTGCCGGGGATGTGCTCACGCCCAGCGCCACGGCCGGCACCATCGTCAATGGACTGTACGAAACCGCCCCGATCCAATACGGCGAAGCGGCTTACGGCTATGCTGCCATGCACCAAACCACCGTCGCCTTGCCTGACTTACGGGTGCTGACGCTTACGGCCGCAGACGGCAGTGATTTCACGACGTCTGCCGTGTGTGAAAAAGCCTTGGATCTGGCGTCGGGCCAGCTACTCGAGCGCTGGGAGGCACAAAACGCCACCGGTGCCAAGGTTGGCATCCAGTTGCGCTCGGTGCTTTCGCAGCCCGGCGGCAACATGGCGGTTCTGCACTACACGGTGACGTCTATCGATTACACCGGTGCGTTCACCTTGAGCAAAACGCTGACGCCGGTACCAGATGCCGGTCCCAGCGCCGATCCGCGGGAAGCACAGCGGTTGGCGCCGTTGGCCATGATCGTGGAACACCACGACACGCAGACGCTGGTGGCGACGATCCGCACCCACCAAAGCCACCAGATCCAACGCGTCCAGTTGCGTGCCGACAAAGGGTTGACGGTTTCTGCGCTGTTGGTGCCAGGCGCCAGCTTCGATTACACGGTCGTGGCGACGGTCAATCCGCTCAACGATGTGACGACACCACCGGCAACGACGCCGGTTCCCCAACAGGCCCAGCAGGTGGCAAAAAGTGCCAAGCGGTACTGGACGGCTTTTTGGCGGCATAGCGCCACGACCATTCGCGGCGACGACCGGCTAGACCTGGCCATTCATTACAATCTGTTTCAGCTGGCCAGTGCCGCCGGCCAAGACGGCAAGACCAACATCGCTGCCAAAGGGCTATCAGGCACCGGCTATGAAGGGCACTACTTCTGGGACACCGAGATGTACATGCTGCCGTTTCTGACCTATACCAACCCGCAGATCGCCAAGCACCTGCTGGAATATCGCGCCAGCATCTTGCCACAGGCCGAAGCCCGCGCGCGGATGGTCGGCGTGAACGCCGGTGCGCTGTTTGCCTGGCGGACGATCAACGGCGAAGAAGCCAGCGCCTATTTTCCTGCTGGCACCGCCCAGTATCATATCGACGGGGATGTCGCCTACGCCGTCGACCGCTATTGGCAGGTGACCGGCGACCGGGCGTTCATGCGTCACACCGGCTTGAAGTTGCTGGTGGCGACCGCACGCTTTTGGGCGGCGTTTGGCAGCTGGAGCAACCGCAACGGGCGGCCGACCTTCGAGTTTTTCGACGTTACCGGCCCCGATGAATACACGGCCTTGGTCAACAACAACTACTATAACAACCGCCTCGCCAAGTTTAATCTCGAGCGCGCCGCAGAGCTGGCCATCGTGTTTCCCACCGCCGCCAAGCGTCTGCACGTCACGCCGGAAGAGCTCGCCGATTGGCACGCCAAGGCCAAGGCGGTGTACCTGCCGTACAGCCAGATCAAGCAGATCAACGAACAAGACGACAGCTTCTTTCGCAAGCCGATCTGGCCGTTTGCCCAGACGCCGAAAGACCACTATCCGCTGTTGTTGCACTACCATCCGCTGGTGATTTACCGCTACCAGGTCAACAAGCAGGCCGACACCTTGTTGGCGGATTACCTCTTCGACGACATCGATCCCGCCCAATTACGCCGCGAGTACGCGTATTACGAGGCAATCACCACCCACGACTCGTCGCTGTCACGCTCGATTTTTTCAGCCTTGGCCGCGCGTATGGGTGATGACGCCAAGGCCTACCGCTACTTCATGGATACCGCCGAGATGGACATGGTGGACTTGCAACAAAACGCCGCCGATGGCCTGCACATCGCCAACCTCGGCGGCAGCTGGCTGAGTCTCGCCACCGGGTTTGGCGGCCTGGCGATCAAAGCCGGCGTGCTGCACGTTACCAACCACCTGCCCAAGCAGTGGCAAGGCCTGCAGCTACGGTTGCAGATCCATGGCCGCCTGGTGGCTGTGACGTATACCCACGACACCACGAAGGTCACCTTGTTGGCCGGCGAGCCGCTGACCGTTGTGATCGACGGTAAGCCGCTGGTCGTCGGGCACTCGAAGGTCGTTCCGGGAAGATAAAAAATAAGCCAGATGTCAGCGTCGTTGACGTTGCCTCTGGCTTATTTGTGTGGTTAGAAGGCTTGGGCGATCTGTTGATATTCATCTGCACTAAGCTGAACGTCGCGGGCACCGGCGTTTTGAATGACTTGGTCAGGCTTGCGGGCGCCTGGGATCACCGCGGCGATGTCAGGATCGGCCATGTACCATGCGAGCACGGTTTGGGCGACGGTGGCATGGTGGGCGTCAGCGATCGCGCGTACCTTGTCGATCCCGGCCAAAATGGCGTTGAATTGGTCTGCAGAATACCGCGTGAACTTGGCGTGATCGGCGGCGGTGTATTTGCCTGTCAACAGGCCGGAAGCCAGCGGGAAGTAAGGCACGAAGCTGATGCCAGCCTTTTTGAGATAAGGGAAAAGGGCCTCTTCCGCGTCGCGGTGCACCAGGTTGTAGTTATCTTCGACAACGTCAACTAAGCCGTCTTGGTTGGCTTCTTGGATCTGGGCCAGGCTGAAGTTAGAGACCCCGATGGCGCGCAGCTTGCCTTCTTCACGCAGCCGCGACAGTTCGCCGACGGCCTCATACTTTGGCGTGTCGGTATCCGGAAAGTGGATATAGAAAATGTCCAGATAATCGGTGTGCAGCCGCTTGAGTGCGTCTTCCACCGCCTGGCGTAAGAAGGCCGGCCGGTTGTCGGTGACGCTCGGGTCGTCGGGGCGGTGGGCGGCCTTGGTGGCCAATACCAACTTGTGGCGATCGACGCCTTGAATCGCGTCGCCGATCAGCTCTTCAGAACGTCCGAGCCCGTACATGAACGCGGTGTCTAAAAACGTGATGTTGATGGCCAGCGCCTGTTTGATCACGGCGGTGCCGTCAGCATCTTTCAAATTATCAAATAAATTGTGGCCGCCGACCTTATTGGTGCCTAACCCCAGCTTGTCGACGACAACGTCACTATGTCCGATCGTTACCATATGATCATTCCTTTCCCTGCTTGTCGGATCCAACAAGACGGCGCTTGGCATTATTGGCGAGGTCGTCTTCCAATGACGCGGTCAGCTGCTTCAATAATGCGAGCGTGTCGCCCATGTTGGCCTGGTAAAACCGTTCGGTGCCAACCTTGCTGACGGTCAAAATGCCGGCATCGAGCATCAACTTGAGGTGGTGAGATACTGCCGGCCGTGATAAGGCCAGGCGCTCGGTGATTTGATTGACCGTCATCTTGTCTGTTTCGCACAGCATCGTCAAGATCTGCTGGCGGTTTTCATCTTGCAGCATCGTGAAGATCGGGATGCTGGCTTTGAAAATTTCGAGAGATTTTTCTGCCAAGGCTAAGGCTCCATTCTGATCCGGATTACGTTCATGTTTCTAAACCATTAGACGCTCGCTGACAAAATTTGTCAAGAATATTGGTTGACATCCTTGAACCAACGACTTACACTCAGACGAGTAAATGTTCAAGAGATTAAACCATTGAACGGAAAAGTGAGGAAGACCCTTTGTTACCTACCACGATGAACGCCGCCGTTATCTCGGCCTATAAACAACCAGCGCCTGAATTAAAGCAGGTGCCGCTACCTCAGATGCGCCCGCACGATGTTTTGGTGAAGATCGTTGCCGCCAGCATCAATCCGCTTGATTTTAAGATCAAAGATGGCGGGCTGAAGATGCTGCTCAAATACGACATGCCGCTGATCTTGGGCAACGATTTTGCCGGGGTCGTCGTCGCGGTCGGCGCTGAGGCCACGACGTTTGCGGTCGGGGATGCCGTCTACGGGCGGGTCGAGAAAGATCGTATCGGGACGTTCGCGGAATATATCGCCGTCGACACAGATGCGGTCGCGCTGAAACCGCGCAACCTGACGTTTGCCCAAGCGGCCGCGGTCCCGCTGGTGGGCTTGACCAGTTATCAGGCGCTGCATGACGTCTTGGCTTTGCAACCGGGGCAAAAAGTCTTCATCCCCGGCGGCTCCGGTGGCGTCGGGGTGACGGCGATCCAGATCGCCAAACACCTAGGCGCTTATGTGGCGACGACGACCTCAGCGGCGCATGTCGAGCTCGTCAAAACGCTGGGGGCCGATGAGGTGATCGACTACCGAACGACCAACTTCGCAGCGGTGTTGAATGGTTACGACGCGGTTTTTGACACGCGTGGGGGCAAAGAACTGCAAGACGCGTTCAAGATCGTCAAGCCAGGCGGCAATGTCGTCAGCATCGATGGCCTGCCCACCGCACAATTTGGCAAGGCGTTTGTCCTGCCACGATGGAAGCAATGGTTGTTCGCCTTGGTCACCCGCAATCTCGCTAAGCTCGAGAAACAAACCGGCGCCGCGTATACCTTTTTGTTCATGCACCCAAGCGGCGCGCAGCTCGAAACCCTCCGGCAACTGTACGAAGCAGAGGTGCTCAAGCCGGTGATCGACCGGGTCGTGCCGTTTGCGCAGATCAACGACGCCTTGGCATATTCACAAGCCGGCCACGCGACGGGAAAGATCATCGTGCAGATGGCGCCAGAAGCATAAATAGAAAAATGCCTTCGCATCGAAATCGCAGATGCGGAGGCATTTTTTAATTCTGATCGATCCGGCGTAGCAGTTGTGGTTCCTGGAAGCGCAACACCAGCAGGTTGATCAACAGCAACAACGCCGTGGCGATAAAGACCACGTTGTAGCCGAAGAACCCGGCGACGGTGCCGCCTAGCAGCGACCCGAACATGTTGCCCAGCGCCTGGAAGGACTGGTTCCACGAGAAGATCGACGAGGTCAGACTGGACGGCGAGTTTTTGGTCAACAGCGTCTGGATCGTCGGGAACAAGCCGGCGTCGGAAACCCCGACCAACAGGCGCAAGATGCCCAGGCCGATGACGCTGCCGATGAAGCCTTGCGGGAAGTAGACGATGACCGCAAACAGGTAACACCCGATCAAAACACGCCCGGAGCCGTGTTTGTCACCGTAACGCCCAAGCCGCGGAGCCGCAAAAATGTTGGAGATCCCTGGCAGTGCAGCGACGATACCAGCGACGACCGTGATGGCGCCTTGGTGGTGCATCAACTCGCGGATATACAACGAGATGATCGGTGAGATCGAGGCATTCCCGGTCTGCACGATCATGGTCGACACCAGCAAAATGATGATCAGCTTCGGATCGGCAAGCTGGCTGAGTAATCCTTTTGGCTTGCTGGCGGCAGACTTGGCGACTGGCTGGAAGGACTCGGTGACTAAGAAAGCCGACATCAAGCACACGATGACCAGCAACCCAGCGGTGATAAAGAAGGTCGCGCGGATCGAGAAGACATGTGCCAAGATCCCGCCGACGACCGGTCCGAAAAGCGTACCTGACACCTGGCCGGTAACCAGGGTGCCCAGTGCGGCCCCGGCGTGATCTTTAGGCGTCTGCGCGGCGACCAATGCCTGAGCGTTGGGGATATACCCCGCGAAGAAGCCTTGAAACAGCCGGCAGAAAAACAGCGCCCACACATTCGTGCAAAAGCCCATCAGCGTCATCGCCACGGCGATCCCGAGGCTGGCGCGAATCAGCATCACCTTGCGCCCGGTGCGGTCAGCGAGGCTACCCCACAGCGGTGAAACGATCGCGGTGACAAAAAACGAGATCGCGTAGATCGATCCTGACCAAAACGTCAGCTGTTGATGCGTGAAACTGCCCATTTCACTGACATACAGTGACAAGAAAGGCATGATCTCAGAGAAGGCAAGGCCAGCCACGAGACTACAAAACCATAAGACATATAAATTACGTTTCCACGGACCTTGCGTCCGTTGTGTATCATCCAAACATGACCGCCTTCTTACAAATATATTGTTAACGATTATTATGACACTCTGTCGGTGGCTAAATCAATCCGTGGTTAACCGGTGACCTAATAAAAATCCCGTACAGAATAATGCCTGTACGGGAATGGTTGCGGTGTTTGTGTAAGCTTTATTGATGATTGGGAAGAAAGGCGGGGTTGGTAAACCCGCTTTGTTCTTAGTCGAGCTACCCGACCCACTAAATACGCGCCACTTCGCTCTGTTTTTAGTCGAGCTACGCAGGACAACGGCATTGCGTATAAGTCATCTCGGTCACGCACTAGCTTTGCTAGCACGCGCCCAAGCTGCCTTATACACATGCCTAAGCCCGTCCTGCTTCGCTCTGTTAATGATTTTCCACGTAATGTTTCAAGCGGGCGACGGCTTTGTGGAGTTGCTCGTTGCTTGCGGCGTAGCTCAGGCGCACGTAGCCTTCACCAACTTCACCAAAGGCGGTGCCGGGGATGATGGCGAGGTGGTCGGTGCGGGCGAGGTCGGTGCAGAAAGCCTCGGAATCAGGGAAGCGTTCCGGAAGCTTGGCGAACAGATAGAAGGCCCCTTCCGGATTAACGGCGTCAAAGCCCAGCGCTTTTAGACTTTGCAATAAATAATCACGGCGTTGTTGGTAGATGACGCGCATTTGCGCACCGTCGTCTTGGCCGTTGATCAGCGCTTCGATGCCGGCACGTTGGGCGATGGTGGTGGCGGCGGTGACGGTGTATTGGTGGATCTTTTTCAACGCTTGAGTGATCTTGGCAGGTGCCAGCAAAAAGCCGATCCGCCAGCCGGTCATCGCGTGCGACTTCGACAAGCCGGAGATAATGACTGTGCGTTCGCGGGCAAAGCGTGCGATCGATACGTGCGGTTGCCCATAGGTGAGCTCTGCGTAGATTTCGTCGGCCAAGATGAACAGATCGTGGGTCGTGCAGGCTTTGGCAATGTCTCTCAGTTGCGCGGCGTGATAGGTGATACCGGTCGGGTTGTTGGGGTAGTTCAAAATGATCCCGGTGATATGGTCATCTGGATGCGCGGCAATCGTGGCGTCGATCATTTCAGGCGTGAGGGCAAAATCGTTTGCACGGGTGTCGATAATGATCGGTTTGATATGGTTTAGCGTCAACAGCGGGACATAGCCAGGATACACCGGTGCCGGCACCAGCACGGCGTCGCCAGGGGTGGTGAGTCCTTGCAAGGCGATGGCGATGGCTTCGGTGGCGCCAACCGTCACCAAGATCTCATCGTCTGCGCGATATTCCAGATCGTATTTGACCTGCCAAGTTGCCGCCACGGCGGTACGCAGTTCGGGGTCGCCAGCGTTAGCGGTGTAATGCGAATAGTCATCATTAATGGCCGTAATGGCGGCTTTTTTGATGTGTTCTGGCGTATTGAAGTCAGGTTCGCCAAGCGTCAAGCGCACCATGTCGGGGATGCCGTTAACGGCGTCGTTGAAGCGGCGGATGCCAGAGATAGCAATGTGATCGAGGGCTGGGTTCATGTGAGGAGGCTCCTTTATGGTAGGGATGTTGATTGATTATGTAGGGAAAATGCGGTGATTGGTTAAGGGCGCGATACTGGGCTCTGTGGTGTAGTCGAGCTACGCAAAGCGACGCTGGGCTGTCTAAGCCATGTCGTCAGCACGATACGTTGCATCGCACTGCAACCTGTCTTAGACTCCAAGCTAAACCCGCTTTGCTTCGCTCTGTGGTTTCAGTGTGACTTTTTTTTCTATTTTTGTCAAAACTTGATTTAGGTCAATTTGTTATCTCCGGATTGCCGGTACACTGTATTTGTAATCAAGAAGAGAGAGGGCAATCACATGAGTAAGAAAATCACGATGCAACTCGACGCGCTGACCTGCCCGTCGTGCTTAACCAAAATTGAATCCGCTGTGAAGCAGCAGCCAGGTGTTGATAACGTCAAGGTCTTATTCAATGCCGCTAAGGTCAAAGCTGAATTCGACGATAGTCAAAATTCCCCAGAGCAACTGACCGATGTTGTTACCAAACTGGGCTATGAAGTCCAGAAGGTCAAGGTCAAGGATCTGTAAAATCGTCGTCGTTGTCTTTTTAATAGGAGGAAGCCATTCATGAACGAAGCCATTGAAGCTAAATACCAAGCAGAAGTAAAGCAAGCAGATATCGATCACCACAAGCCGACTGCCGGCGCGATGACCGGCCACATTGTCGCGAACATGTGGTATCTGGACGTGAAGTATCATCAGATTCTGTGGTTTGTCAAAGGCCCGCAAGCCTTCCAACTGCAACAGGTCTATCGTGATCTGATCGCCCAAAACCGCGCGCAGCTCGATGAACTCGCCGGCGTCTTGTTAGACGAGAATCAGCTGCCACCGTCAACCGTCGATGAATATACGCGCTACACCAAGATCGAAGAAGAACCACGGCTGAAATACGAAGACGCGACGGCGATGGTTGATGCGACGACTCATGACCTCACCTTCGCCAATATGTTTATCGACCGGGCAATCAAGTTGGCCGAGCGCGAAGACCGGCCGGCGATGGCGGCCTATCTCACCAAGTTGCGCGGCGAGAACAACCGCAATATCCGCAACCTGCAGGCCTTTTTAGGCAAAACGGCTTGGGAAGGCCTCGTTGAAGAAGACGATGATGATGACGACGATTAAATAGAAGCCGAGACGATAAAACGCGTCTGCCATATCCTCAATTCGGGGATGCTGGCAGACGCGTTTTTTTTAGGCAGTGATCTTAGTCAGAAGAAAATGGAGCTGGGTGTTTAGCTGATCGCTGACGGCCGGGGTCAACACCCGCTGGTCGCTGATCAACAGCGCTGAGTACAACGTCGCCTGGAAAACCGCGAAGATCGTGGTGGCAAGTTGTTGCGTATCTGCGGCGTCGAGTTTCAACCATGGTAGTTGGTCCAACGCCGTCGTCAGCCGCGTGCGCACTTCTTGCATCACCTTGGGCAGCCAGTCGGCCGCGTCTTGGGAAAGCCGCGGTCGTTCGCGGATGGTGATGACAAAAACTTGATAGCCTTCAGGACTGGTGAGCAATCCCCACAGTTGCTGCATGATCGCCACCAGCCGCGCTTCGAGCGCCGGCAGATCATCGACATCGAGCGTCAAGTCGATCGCGTCGAGGTGGGCGGTGACGCCTTGGGCAACGATGGTGTCGAGCAATTGCTGTTTGCCTTGAGGAAAATAGTAGTAAAGCAGGCCATCGGCGATGCCGACGGTTTGGTTCAGTTGACGCGTCGTGGTGCTGGCGAAGCCGTGTTCAGCGAAAAGCTGTTGCGCAGTCGTCAAGATCTGCGCGCGTCGTTGACCGTGATTCATCATCATGAAAGCCTCCCTGCAAATTCATTCGCGGATGACCAGCACCGAGATGGGCGCGTGTTTGGCCATGTAAGACGCCTGGCTGCCAAAATGTTTGGCGAGGCCTTTTTTCGCCTCCGCACCGATAATCAAAAGATCCGGCTGGTATTTGGGGATCAAGGTTTTGACGATGGTTTCGCCCGGGTCGCCTTCAGCGATGACTGCTCGCACGTCGCGGATCCCAGCTTGTTTTGCGAGTTGTTGATATTCGTGGATGTGGTTTTCCAATTCCGCGGCTTCGCCATGCACGTAGTCTTTGTCCAAGGCCTGATAAACGTTGTAGTCATCAGATTCCAAGATGGTGGTGATGATCAAGGCCGCGTCGTCGGCCTTGGCGCGGTGGATCGCGTAGTGGAAGGCGGCCAGTGCGTCTGCGGAGTTGTCGACGCCGACAAGGATCTTTTTAAAATCTTCAGTCGTCATTAGCCTTGGCCTCCTTCATAACTTGGCATCGCGCGGGTCTCACCGCTGGTTTCTTGCAGCTTGCGCAACCGCTTGTCGCCGCGATACAAGTCGACTGTGCACCAGACGAGCAGGGCCAGCACTAAGACGATCGCGATGTAAGCGGCGATGTGGGCGGTATTAATCGCCGAAGCAGACGCATGATCGCCCAAGAACCCAGCGAAAGAATCCGGCAGGCCGATCAGGTTCAGATAGGTCAATCCGATCACAGAAACCCAACCGCAGATTTTGACCCAGAGCACGTTTTTGAAGCGCGCGCTCATCTCGGCCTTCGAGTCGGTCATCATCAGCAGCGGTAACATGGAAAACGGCAAGGCGAAGGCCAAGAAGACCTGCGAGTTATTCATCAGATTGTTCAACGCGGTGTGCTGGTCGATCGCGCTCAGGTGGGACGTGGTGCCCACACAGATCAGCACGGGGATGACAGAAAGCAAGCGGGTGACTAAGCGCCGAGCCCACAGCGGCATGCGCATGTGGACGAAGCCTTCCATGATGACCTGGCCAGTCAAGGTGCCGGTGATGGTGGAATTTTGCCCACTGGCCAGCAAGGCGACCGCGAACAAAACAGATAAGACGCCGGACTTGGCAACGGCGATCAAAAGGCCGTTGGAAAGCATGGACGTGTTCGACAAGGCTTCATACAACCCGAAGAAGGACGGATCCTTCACGGCGCCAGACTTGAACACCGCGACCCCCATGATCAACAGCAGGGAGTTCACAACAAACGCCAACGACAGCTGGATGTTGGAGTCCCAAGCGGAGAAGCGGACGGCTTGGGCGACTTCATCTTCTTTGCTGTGGTCGATCTTGCGCGTCTGCGAAATCGCGGAGTGCAGATACAGGTTATGTGGCATCACGGTGGCCCCGATAATCCCCAAGGCCCCAGACAATGGATTCATGCCGGAAACGTTGGGATGCGAAGCGATCGTTGCGGCACTTGGGATCAAGCCTTTGATCACGCCGCCCCAATCTGGATCGGACAAGGCGACTTGATAGGCGAAGACGAACAAGATCACGAGGATCAAGCAGACCACGAGAGCTTCGATTTTGCGGAAACCGATTTTGGTTAACAGTAATAATAGCAAGACGTCAAAAACCGTGATAAAAACGGCGATGACCAGAGGAATGTGGAATAGCAGGTACAACGCGATGGCCGCGCCGATAACTTCCGCGATATCGGTCGCCATGATGGCAAATTCAGTCATGAGCCAGAGGATGATGCCTAACGCCTTGCTCGTCCGGGCACGAATCGCTTGGGCGAGGTCCATTTGGGTAACAATGCCCAGTTTAGCCGCCATGTATTGCAGGAGCATGGCGATTAAACTGGAAATCAAGATGATAGACATCAATAAGTATTGGAAGTTCTGCCCGCCGGTGATCGACGTCGACCAGTTACCTGGATCCATGTAACCGACGGCGACTAAAGCACCCGGGCCTGAGTAGGCGAATAAGGTTCGCCAGAAGCCTTTGCCTTTTGGCACCTCGACCGTGCCGTTGATTTCTTCCAGCGATGGGCCGTTCGCATATTCGATGAGTTTATGCTTTTTTGGCACATTGTTTTGATCTTTCAATTTGAACAATCTCCTTTCTGAAATCACTTTTAGTGTAACCGAAATATTTCAGATGTAAACCCTATTTTTAGCTATTCCTAAAAATAATTTCATGGTGTTGACGCCCGTAAACAGGCATTAATAACAAAAAACGTGAAATCTAAATTACAGATTTCACGTCTCCTAATACAATGATTTAGCTTTGAACGAACGCTCAATATATGGGTCGGCTAACTTTGCGTCACTTCCGGTAATGTGGCGGCATAGGCCAACATTTCCTCGTTTTGATGATTCAGCAGTGGCGGTAAATTGTCGAACGGCCAGAATTTAAGTGCGAGGGTTTCGTCGGTGGCTGTCGTCAAGATCTTGCCGCCGACCGGCTCGACCAGATACAGCATCGCGATGGTTTGTGCGACGTCGCCGTTAGGGTATCTGGTTTCACCTTTGTCGAACAAGCGCAACGGCCGCACGATCCGGACATCCAGGCCGCTGTCTTCTTTGTATTCGCGAATGATCCCTTCTGCATAGGATTCGCCATACTCCAAATAGCCGCCGGGTAAACTCCAGTTGTGCGTGTCGGTGCGCAGGTTCAACAAGACTTCATGCTTGTCGTTCAACAAGATGCCGCCAGTACAGTTGAGAATGATCGGGGTGTGCCCAACCAAACCGCGAATCATTTTGATATAGCCGTAAGTCATTATTGCCTCCTAATCGGTGTGAAATATAAACGTTGGTTGCTGGGCGGGTGTGGGCGAAAGCAACTCCATCAGGCTTCAATCTGTCGTGGAGAGGGTGCTCGGCGGAGCTAACTTCGTCTGCGACGAAGTGGATCTCCACCTGCGCCTTGCTGTAAGCGACAAGTCGCTAACAGCAATCTCACCACGTCAGATTGACCTGCTTCCGTCGCTTTCGCCCACACCCTAGATTCTGTGTATCAGGATAATTAGGGTTAACGGACAAGTAGTCATTCCGCTCAATCGTGAATCGCATATTGATGACGACAGGGATCATCAGCTACTATCGAAGTCTATTCTTTGAAATTATCACTATGAATACTTAGGACGCAAATGTAAGGACGGGGTGTGCGGAGACAGGAGATGGCTCAGGCGCGGCATTGTTGTTAGCGGCTTGCCGCTTACAACAAAGGCGTCGAAGAAGATCCACTCAGGCTTTGCCTGAGTTAGCTTCTGAGCGCCTCGCACCGTTCCAGCCATCTCCTGTCGTAGCGCACCCCGTCTGACCTATACCACCATCCCTTAACACACTCACGTTGCCGGACAGTAAAAGCCTGTTGTTTTGGTCAGTATCAATGTACCGGAAGTCTGGCGGTTAAACAAGGGATACCGGTTTCAAGAATGCGGCGGATAAGTGTACAATGGAGGTAGTAAGTAGACGAAACGAGGGGCACAGATGGCAAAATATACGATTAACGACGTGGCGCAGGCGGCAGGCGTCTCCAAGGCGACCGTTTCCCGGTATCTCAATGGCCGGTTCGAGCGGATGTCTTTGGAAACGCGGAATAAGATTCAAGCCGTGATCAAAGAACTCGGGTACGTCCCGAACTACAACGCAAGCGCCTTGAAATCCAAGCGTTCCCACCAGATCGGGGTCGTGGTGGGTGACGTCTCGAATGTCTATTCGACGTTCCTCATCAAAGGTATCTCCGGCGTTGTGCGGCCGAAGCAAGACCAGATCTTGATCGCAGACGGCGGCGAAGACCCGAAACAAGAAGAGGCGGCACTCAAAAACCTGATCTCACAAAACGTTAACGGCATCATTTTACAGCCGGCGCGACCGAATGCTGACGCCTACAAGTTCTTGGCAGACGCTGACATTCCGGTGGTCTTGGTCGATCGCTTGTTGAAGCCGCTGCTTTTTCCTTGTGTCACCTCCAACGACACGGCGTCTGGCCGCGTGCTCGCGCAGGCGGTGTTGGAAAAAGGCTACCGCAACGTCTTGGTGATCTCCAACCCAGTCGATGAAGCGACCGTGCGTTACGAGCGCTACCGGGCGTTTGCCACGGTGTGCCAAGACGCTAACGTGCCGGTGACGCTGCTTGAGGTCAACGACGACGATGATATTAGCGGTATCGAAACTTGGCACGACCGGATCGGCGACGGCAAGCCGGTGATTTTTGCCGCCAATGGTAACTTGTTGATGGCGACCTTGCGCTGGCTGCAGGCCAATCAGGTCGCGGTGCCGGAAACGATCGGCCTGTGTGGTTACGACGACTGGAACTGGGGTGGCTTGGCGAACCCGCCGCTGTCGGTGGTCAACCAGAACCCTGAAAAAATCGGTCAAGAAGTCGCGACCCGGTTGGAACAGCTGATCGACGGCCAAGACGTGTTCGTCGGCCGTACCGAGATTCCCGCCGAGATCCATGTCAGAGAATCTTTATAGAAGTTCGATTTAGGCGGTTGACTTTTGGTGGCGACCGCCTTATAGTAACCCTATAGAGGAAACCGATTTCCCAATGCGTAGAGATATCCGTCCCTCAACCATTTCACTCATGAATCGAAGACTTCCCAGCTTTCCGTAGGGCTGGGATGTTTTTCATGGTACAGATGCACCCGCTTACGACGAAAGGATAGATAATGATGAGCGAGTTATTGACGATTGGTGAACCAATCACGCTGTTTGCTTCGACTGACTTGGACAAGAGCTTGACCGATGCCGAGCATTTTCGCAAGTATTTGGCCGGTGCTGAAGTGAATGTTTCAGTGGGTGCCGCCCGCTTGGGACACAGTGTCGAGTATATCTCACAAGTTGGGACCGATGCGTTCGGTGATTTTATTCGCGAACAGCTAGAGGCTAACCACGTCGGTACCCATTATCTCGCCCAGACGCCGGAGCACTGGACCGGGTTGCAGTTCAAGAACCAAGTCAGCCATGGCGATCCGGCGACGGCATACTTCCGTCGCGGTTCAGCGGCCGCGCATCTGAGCCCCGCCAGCCTCGGCAAAATCAACTTTGATGGCGTGCGCTGGGCGCATATCACCGGTATTTTCCCGGCGATTTCTTACAAGGCGCTCGCGGCGGTGCAACAGTTCATGTTCTTGCTCCACGAACACCAAATCGAGTTTACCTTCGATCCCAACATCCGGCCAAGTCTCTGGTCGAACCACGACACGATGGTTTCGACGTTGAACATGCTGGCGCGCGAAGCCACAATCGTCTTGCCTGGGATCGGTGAAGGCGAGCAACTCGTTGGCAGCCGCGATCCTGAAAAAATCGCCGACTTCTACCTCGGCCAAGGCAAATACACCAAGGCCGTCGTCGTCAAGGTCGGCCCCAAAGGCGCGTTCGTGAAGACTCGCGACGGCAACACGTTCACGGTGCCGGGCTTCAAGGCCGACAAAGTAGTCGATACTGTTGGCGCCGGCGATGGCTTCGCTTTGGGCTTGATCACTGGCCTGCTGGAGAAGTTGCCGCTGGCCAAAGCCGTCCAGCGTGCCAACGCGGTCGGGGCGATCGCGGTGCAACACCCAGGCGACAACGACGGCTATCCAACCCAAGATGAGTTGAAGGCGTTCTTGGATGCGAATGCTTAAATAGACAGTGAAGAGCTCTTGCGACTTGCAAGGGCTCTTTTTTCATACAAGATACAAAAATACGGCACCACGCCTTTGCGTGATGTCGTATTTTTTTAGCTTGGTTTCAGATTAACGGTTAACGCCGCCGGCAGATTGCATCGTGCCTAAGACGTCTTTTTCAGTCACGATGTTCAAATCACCGCTGACCGTCAGCTTCAAGGCACTGGCCGTGTCGGCGAAGTTGATCAAAGCTTGGGGGTCGTAACCATGGATCAAGCCGTGCACAAGGCCGGCACCAAAGGCATCGCCAGAGGCAACCCCTTCGAAGACGTGCATGTCATAGACAGGGCCTTGGTAGATCTTGCCATCTTGCCACAACAAGGCAGTGCACTTGTGGTTTTCAACGGAGTGGATGTTACGCACAACGCTGGCGATGGCTTTGATGTTGGGATACTTAGCGGCAACTTTTTGCATCGTTGCTTTGAAGGAATCCAGTTGGTCGATGCCGCGGCTCATGTCGCCGTCAAAAGCGGCCATGCCCAAGGATGCTTCATAGTCTTCATCGTTGGCTAAGAAAATGTCGACGTAAGGCATGATCTGGCCGACCACGCTTTGGGCCTTTTCTGGTGTCCACATCTTGCCGCGATAGTTGGCATCGAAGCAGACCTTGATGCCATGGGTGTGGGCGTACTTCACGGCTTCGATCAGCGTGTTGGCGATCGTGTCGTTCAGCGCTGGGGTAACCCCAGAGAAGTAGAAGTAGTCGACGCCATCGAGCAACTTAGCCCAATCGAATTCGTCGGCTTTGATCGTGGCAAAAGAGCTGCCGGCACGATCATAAACCACGTTGGTGCTGCGGATGGACGCACCTTTTTCGAAGAAGTAGATGCCTAGACGCGGGCCGCCGACTAAGACCTTGCTGGTATCAACGCCATATTGGCGCAGGGTGCCGGTCGCCATCTGGCCGAGGGCGTTATCAGGCACCTTCGTCAGGTATTGGGCGTCATCGCCGAACAGTGACAGTGAAACCGCAACGTTGGCTTCAGAGCCGCCGTAATTAGCTTCAAAAGTATTGGCCTGCAAGATCCGTTGGTGATCTTGTGGCTTAAGACGTAACATCATTTCTCCTACAGTAAGCACTTTAGTCATTTGGAGAGTACCCCTTTTTTCCTTGATTTTATGCAGGTCATTCACCTGCGTTCAACTTATTCTAACATATTTTGAGGTAAACGGTTTCCCTTTTAATAAAAAAGTGTATAATAGATTCTGTAAGAATCTGTAGACATTCCTAAAGGAGCGTAAACCATGCAAAAAGTAGAGAACTTGTTGCGCCTGCAAAAGGCCGGTGTCGTCGCTGTTGTTCGCGATGACAATCCAGAAGGGGCTTTGAAGCAAAGCGATGCTGTCATCGCCGGTGGCGTGACCGCTATCGAATTGACCTTCACCGTGCCGCAAGCGGACAAGGTGATCGCTGAATTGACCAGCAAGTATGCTGATAACAAGGATGTTATCATCGGTGCTGGTACCGTGCTCGACCCTGTGACTGCCCGTTTGGCAATCATGGCCGGTGCGGAATTCATCGTCAGCCCTTCCTTCAACAAGGAAGTCGCAACGATCTGCAACCTGTATAGCATTCCTTATACACCAGGCTGCATGACCCCAACCGAAATCCAACGCGCTTTGGAAGTCGGCTGCGACTTGATCAAGCTCTTCCCTGGTTCCGCAATGCACCCAGGTATGGTCAAAGCCGTCAAGGCACCATTCCCACAATTGTCCATCATGCCTACCGGCGGTGTTTCGCTGGACAACATGGCAGAATGGTTTGCAGCTGGCGTTTCCCTCGTCGGTGCCGGCTCCAACCTGACCGCCAAGGCTAAGACTGGCGATTATGCTGGTGTTACCGAGACTGCCAAGGCTTACAAGGCAGAACTCACCCGCATCCGCGGCTAATCACGCGTCAAAAATAGACCGTTTCTTCTAAAAAGAAGAGGCGGTCTATTTTTGCGTTCAGTCAGAAAATGCGCTCGATGTCCGGCAGCGTTAGTCTTCCTTGGTTGGTGGTTGGGATAGTGGTATAGGTCGGGTTTGGTGTGTTCCGGCCCTAGAGATGGCTGGAACGGTGCGAGGCGCTCAGAAGCTAACTCGGCTCCGCCGAGTGGATCTTCTTCGACGCCTTTGTTGTAAGCGGCCAAGCCGCTAACAACAATGCCGCGCCTGAGCCATCTCGGGCCTCCACACACCAAACCCTGACGTTAGCGTCCTGCATCACCGGAAGTGGCAGTGTCACAACCAGCCGATGACGTGGCTGATGAGGCCGCTGTCCCAGAAGACGTAGAGCCCGATCAAAACGTAGCACACTTTCATCAGCTTCTCGCCGTAGTGGGTCATGATGTGGGTGACGACTGGGATCGTTGCAATCGCGCGGATGAGCGCGACGACGACAAGCGTCAAGATGCCGATGAATACGAGAGTCAGCCCGAAGTGGGCGAGGGTCTCGCCGGCAAGCACTGGCAGGAAAATTGACAGGTTGCAGCCGGCACACACCGAGAGGTAAGTTACCAGCACGTTGAGCACCGGCGCGCCTTGCTGATGTTGCTTGTCCTCGTCATCGTCGTCGTGAAACGCCAGCCAGATCGGCAACGCTCCCAAGATCCCGAGTAGCCATTCGGGGAGAAAGGCGGCCAAAACCTTGCCAACGGCAAAACTCAGCGTCAGTAAGATCAGATTACCTAATAGATAACCGAGCATCACCTGGCGGGTGCGATATTTTTTGAGTAGGAATAAGAGCATGAAGAAGAAGTCTAAGTTGACGCTGATGAAGGTCAACGTGAGTAACCAATAATTAATGTGAGCACCTGCTTTCCGTGATGGGACTATTATGCCATACGAATGCCGGATTGACAGCGTTTTGCAAATTAGGAAAATGTTTTCTCAAGAAATTTCGCGAAAGCGGTTGATTAAATCCTTGGAAGGCGCTATATTATAAACGTAATTTACTTAGAGGAAATGATGTTTCTTAAAAAGAAATTGTTTCCCGCAAACATTGTTGTCACTCAGACGATATTCAAAAGGAGAGACTCACACATGGTTTTAAATCAATCAGCAGAAGAAATCGCAGCTAACGAAGCCGCATTGGACCAATTCAAGATGGACTTTTTCAGTCTTAAGGGCAAGGTTGCCATTATCACTGGTGGTAACACTGGCTTGGGTCAAGGCTATGCCGTTGCGATGGCTGAAGCTGGCGCCGACATCTACATCCCAACCTTCGGTAAGGACGAATGGGACAACACTCGCAAGATGATCGAAAAGCGCGGCCGCAAGGTTGAATTCGAAGACGTTGATTTGACCCAACCTGGGATTGCTGAAAAGGTTGTCGCTAACGCGATTGCTAAGTTCGGCCACATCGACATTTTGGTTAACAACGCCGGCATGATCAAGCGTAACCCATTGTTGGAATCCAAGGACTCCGACTGGGATCGCGTTATCAACATCAACCTGAACGCGGTTTATCACATGTCCATGGCTGCTTCCAAGGAATTTGCTAAGCAAAAGTCCGGTAAGATCATCAACATCGGCTCCATGCTTTCCTTCCAAGGCGGCAAGTTTATTCCTTCATACACTGCTTCCAAGCATGGTGTTGCCGGCTTGACCAAGGCCTTCGCTTCTGAAATGGGTGCTTACAACGTCCAAGTTAACGCGATCGCCCCAGGATACATCAAGACTGCTAACACGGCACCTATCCGTGCTGACAAGGCCCGCAACAAGGAAATCCTCGACCGTATCCCTGCAGGTCACTGGGCAGAACCTTCTGAACTGATGGGCGTTGCCGTATTCTTGGCATCCAAGGCTGCTGACTACGTTTCCGGTCACTTGCTTGCCGTTGACGGTGGCTACTTAGTTCGTTAATCAAACCCAGAGCGCAGCAAAGCGGTTTTAGCGGTGGATATAAGGCGGGATGGCAGTTGGGCGGTTTTGGCCCAATTGACGTCACGACTTATATCACGCCGCGTTGCTTTGCGGAGCTCGAAGAAAACCCAGAGCGCAGTGGCGCGCTTTTAGCGGGTCGGGTAGCCTAGTCGTCGTGCTTGAGGCGTACTTTGCCTCGAGTACGACGGCGTAGCTAACCGTACCCGCGTTGCGTCACGGAGCTCGACGAACCAAGCTCCAACAAAGCGGTTCGCTGTACATGACGTTAGGTCTGTATGTAAGGCAGCCTAACGCAACGTGTTGACGAACCAGAGCGAAGCAGGCGGGTGTCATCCTTTCAATCCAATATGTGTAGCTCGATTCGCACCACAATTGCAAATTTGAGCGTTTGCAGGCCCTCGAACTCCGTGTTCGAGGGCTTTTCTATTGCGCTGAACGCGTGGCGTGGGGTAAGATAAATATAGTTTCCATATCGTAAACGTGGGGTTAAGAAACATGACAGAAGATAAGTTATACGGGACGGCGCTGATCAAAGGCAAGGCGATCTTAGATTTTATCATGGCCTGCGATCATGCCCCGAGTCTGGCCGAGATCACTGACGGGACCGATGCCTCGAAGCCAACGACGCTGAAGCTGTTGACGACGCTGACGGCACTGCAGTTGGTGCGGCGTGCGCCTGAAACCAAGCGTTACTATCTTGGCACGCAGATGTTAAGCTATGGGGAAAAGGCGGCAGAGACCTTCGACATCACGGCTTTGGCGCGTCCTTATCTCACCGAGCTACGCAACGAGACCGGCGAAACGATCAACTTAGGCGTTATTTCTGACGGGCATATCGTGTTGATCGATAAGCTCGAAAGCCCGAACAGCATCAAGTTGAGCTCGGTGATCGGCGGCACCATGCATCTCTACAGTTCAGCGATGGGCAAAGCGGTGCTGGCGGAGTATCCCGAGACGCTGGTCGACAACTATTTTGAACATCACGAACTGAAAGAAGTGACGGCACAAACGCTGACGTCACCAGAAGCGGTGCGCGAAGATCTCAAAAAAGTCCGGGAGTTAGGCGTGGGAATCGATAACGAAGAAACCGAACCCGATGTTTATTGTATCGGTGCGGCCTTGCGTCGCGGCGACCATGTCGTGGGGGCGTTTTCCATCAGCTCGCCTAAATATCGCATCACACCTGAGCGTCGCGATCAGTTTATCAAGGCGATCCTGCGCACGCAGGCCGCGATCGAAAGTGAATTTTGAACACCAACCAGCCCCTTCGACAAAACTTGTCGAAGGGGTTTTTCAGCGCAACTTTTTTGAATAAAGTTGCTAAACTTGATATGCGTCAAGTTTGTTTTGCCCCGTCCACGTTAAGCTGTACTTGTAAATAAAAAGAGATGGGGTGTCAATTATGAAGTTTCAGTCGTGGCTCCAAAAGCATACAAATCATTTAACCGTTATCGTTGCAGCACTCATTGTCATCGGGTACGCCAGCAAGTGGCTAGCTCAAAACACATTGGTTTATGACGTGGCCTTGATCATTGCGTCGATCATCGCGGTCTTACCGATCGCCTTACACGCGTTTCAGGCGCTGAAGGTCAAGGTGATCTCGATCGAACTGCTGGTCACCATCGCGGTGGTGGGGGCGTTCATCATCGGGGAATATAACGAATCCGCGATCGTCACCTTCTTGTTCTTGTTTGGGAATTTCTTGGAACAAAAGACGCTGTCCAAGACGCGCGAGTCGATCAAATCTTTGACCGAAATGGCGCCAACCACAGCGGCGGTGGTCCAGCCAGACGGCTCGACCGAAGATGTCGATGTTGATGACGTTGACGAAGGCGATGTCGTGCTGGTCAAAACCGGCGGCTCGATCCCAGTCGATGGGGTGGTCGTTGACGGCCAAGGCTACACGAACGAATCTGCCATTACCGGTGAATCTAAGGAAATCAGCAAAACCACCGGCGACCAGGTTTACTCCGGCTCGCTGCTCAGCAACGGCTACGTCCAGATCAAGGCGACCAAAGTTGGCGATGACACCACCTTTGCCAAGATCGTGGAGCTGGTCGAAGACGCGCAAGACACTAAGTCCCACGCAGAAAAGTTTATCGATCGTTTCTCCCAATACTACACACCGGCGGTCTTGGTGATCGCGCTGTTAGTCTTCATTTTCTCCCGTGACTTCAAGTTAGCCATCACGGTCTTAGTCCTCGGCTGCCCTGGGGCACTGGTCATCGGGGCGCCAGTTTCCAACGTGGCTGGGATCGGCAACGGTGCCAAGCGTGGGATCTTGGTCAAAGGCGGCGAAGCGATGGATACTTTCTCGAAGATCGATACCTTTGTTTTTGATAAAACCGGGACACTGACCGAAGGCAAGACGGCGGTTACCAAAGTCTTGACTTACACCGACGACAAAACCGCGGCCTTGACCGCTGCCGCCGCAGTGGAAGCCGTCTCTGACCATCCACTGGGCCGGGCGATCATCGCTTATGCCGATGAGCAAGGCCTCGATTACAAGCAGACGACCCTTACCAACAGTCAAACCGTGAAGGGCCAAGGCATCAGCGCAACGGTCGACGGGCACAAGCTCTGCGCCGGCAACGCCAAGCTGCTGGCCAGCCACAAAGTCGCGCTGACCAGTCAGCAGCAAGCTGACCTCAGCAAGCTCCAGGCGAGTGGCAGTTCCGTTGTGATCGTGGCCCGCGACAGCCAAGTCGCCGCCATCATCGGGGTCGCTGATGTGATCCGGACTGATCTGAAGGAACAGCTGGCCGCACTTAAGCAGGCCGGCGCCAAGCATCTGGTCATGCTGACTGGCGACAATGCCCAAACCGCAAATTTTGTGGCCCAAAAGCTGGGCATTGACGAAGTGCATGCCGATCTTTTGCCAGATGAAAAGGTGAAGTTTGTGAAGCAGTTCAAGGAACAAGGACGCAAGGTCGCGTTCGTCGGCGATGGCATCAACGACAGCCCATCGCTGGCTACCGCAGACATCGGGATCGCGATGGGTTCAGGCACAGATGTTGCGATCGAAACCTCTGACATCGTCTTGATGCAATCCAGTTTTGAAGCCTTGGTTCACGCCTTCAAGCTCTCCAAGAAGACCGTCTTGAACACACGGGAAAACATCATCATCGCCATTGCCGTCGTTGCCTTCCTACTGTTAGGTTTGATCGCCGGCTTCATCTACATGGCCAGCGGCATGTTCGTCCACGAAATCAGTATCCTGGTCGTGATCTTCAACGCAATGCGGCTGATCAACTACGGCA
The DNA here is from genome assembly GCF_054784775.1 of Lacticaseibacillus boliensis. Classification (NCBI taxonomy): domain Bacteria; kingdom Bacillati; phylum Bacillota; class Bacilli; order Lactobacillales; family Lactobacillaceae; genus Lacticaseibacillus; species Lacticaseibacillus boliensis. Next base: position 1,013 of record NZ_BAAIHN010000037.1, on the reverse strand, counting down.
AGCATGATCAGACCAAGCCGCACCAACCGGTTCAAAAAGTTTTGGCGGATTAGCCAAACTTGATCTTGATCAAGTGCCAGCCGGGCAAATGTCGCTACACTGGATTTGTAAACAAACGAAGGGAGTCTTCAAAATGACTAAGAAAATCACGTTACAACTAGATGCACTGACCTGCCCGTCTTGCTTGACCAAGATCGAAGGGGCGCTGAAGCAACAAGCCGGGATCTCTAACATCAAGGTGCTGTTCAATGCCAGCAAGGTCAAAGCCGAGTTTGACGACGGTCAGATCACCCCAGACGAGATCAAAGCCGTGGTCACCAAGCTTGGCTACGAGGTGTTGAAAATGAAAGTCAAAGAACCCGCAGTCGCCTAAGAAACGCCGCATTTCCATCTCTGATCGACACGCAAAAGCCCTTCGCTCAACTTGAGCGAAGGGCTTTTGCTGTTGTGTGTGGTCACTTATCTTGCGGTAGCGTCGGTTTACCGAAGTAATACCCTTGCTGACGGAAGATGCCGCTTTGCTTGTAAGCATACTCGGATTCGTCTTGGGTCTCAACGCCTTCGAGAATGAATTCAAGGTGATGTTTATCGGCAATTTTCTTCCAAAAGTCGATCCGTTCCAGCAACTGTTGACTGTCGTTGCTTTTACGCAGATTTTGCATGGCGAACTTGATGCCATCGATGTAAGTGAACATGTTCAATATCAGCTCATAGCTGTTGTCACTGCCGACGTCATCCAAGTAGATCTTGATCCCGCCGGCCCGGTAGATCTCCGTGATGCGTTCGACGGTTTTCAGATCCGGGGCGTCCATGATCTCGATGACAAACTCCTTCAGCCGTGGTTCGTGCTTTTTAAAATGGACGAAGGCCTGGGCGATTTTGTCGTGACGAATTGTCAACTCAAGTGCAACTTTTTACCCATGAAGACTTCTGATGGCGTCTTCCAGCCTAAGACCTTGCGTGGTCGATTATTCAGTTGTTCAATGTAAGTCTCAATTTCCTGGTCGCTCTGA
>NZ_BAAIHN010000036.1:0-26319 GCF_054784775.1 Lacticaseibacillus boliensis | reverse complement strand
CTAGCTTTTGGTTTCGACGCTTAGAGCATAGCATGGGTAGCTTTGTAGGTGTCCTTTTAATTTGTCATTTTAAAAAGGGCCTACACTCTCGGCGTTGGATTTCTCCAACACCAGAAAGTGTAGACCCGTATTTCCATTCCAAAAGTACTAGGCCCTTTTTGATAACAAAAAAAGGCATCTAAGCCTCCCTAGTGCTATGCTTTAAGCGACGAAACTCAAGATAAGCGGGGTAGGAATAGATGTCTCAACTAGATAATACGGTAGATTGTAAAATTAATCCGAACAGCGTTCGGATTAATTTTACAGTCTACCATATCAAGTAACAGTTAGCTCACTGACCAGTAATTTGATCATGTTCACCCGGGGTCAATATTTTGGTCATCACCGTAATCAAATACGCTTGTTCGCGCTCAATTTCAGTTCCCGGCAATTCCAGCATTAACTGCGCTAAGTAACCGAATAGCTGCGATAACAAACTTTGCAGTATCAAATCATTCGGCCAATCCACAATCAAATGATCTGCTTTTAGTTGATTTATGACACTTCCCATCTGCTTGACCACCTTAGGCGCAATCTGGCTAAGAATCTGTTCGCGTCGTTCGGTGTCAAAAGCTGCCATTTCAAAAATGACCTTTAACTCTTTCACGTTAGCTTTAGCAAATGCAACTCGGTCCGTAAAAATTGCTGTGACGAATGCCTGTAGACTGGGATAACGCTGCCGTAATTCATCCTCTGAAAAATCACTCGCTAAAATTGGCACAATATGCGCGGCAATTGGTGCTAAGATGGCATCCCGTAAGGCAGCCTTAGTCTTATACCGCCGATAGACCGTCCCCTCTGCAACGCCGGCCCGTTGTGCAATATCACTAGTACTGGTCTGGTCAAAACCCTTTTCAGCAAACAAATCGAGACTTGCCTGGAGGATGGCCCGTTGCTTAGGTGTAATCGTTTCATTCTGACTTAGATCCTGTTGAAAATAATCCCGTATCCGTGGTCGTTCCATATCCTCACACCTTCCGATAACGTTTCATTCCAACAATATTCAACATTGTTAGTACGACCATAAACCCTACTAATATTAACAAATTGGCACCAATATCGCCAAGCCCAGCACCCTTTGTCACAACAGCCGTCAACGCATTAGCACCATAGTATAACGGCATGATGTGGGCAATTGCTTGCAACCAACTGGCCATGCCATCGACTGGAACCAACCCAGCAAAAAAGATTTGTGGTACAACAATCAGTGGAATAAACTGAATCATTTGAAATTCTGAGTTAGCAAAGGTGGAAATAAAGATACCCAAGGTCAAAGCCACTAACGCCAATAATAAGTTAGTCAGAAAGACCAGCCAAATACTACCAACTAAGTGAATCTTGAAGACCGTAATTGTAAAAACAACGGTCAGGACAGTCTGAATGATGGCAAAGCCCCCATAACCAATTAGATAGCCCATAATAATTTCACTCCGTCGAATTGGGGTTGCAAGTAGCCGGCTTAGGGTTCCAGTAGTGCGTTCATTCAAAAGTGAAACGCCAGAAATCAAGAACACAAAGAAGAAGACAAAGAAACCGAGAAAGGCTGGCAAAAAGTTTTCAAAGAACGTTGAATCACTACTACCATAAATATAATGAGACTTAGTCGTATAACTGGTTGCTTTAGCTGACTGAGTCGAACTAGACGTCGTGGCTGTGGCCTGCTTGAGTTGCTTTTGTAATTTCTCAGCAGTTGCCTGGTCACCGCGGGCCTGGGCTTGTGCAATGGCAGTCTTCAGCTTGGTCACCGTTGCTTGTGTCTGGGCTGCTGTCAGCTTCTTCAGAGCCGCTTGTTGCGATTCAAGGGCCGCGCGCTGTTTCTTAGTAACGGTCACCAGCGTCTTCATTTTCAACTTGACTAATCCTGATTGTAAACTCGCCTTAATTAAAGACGTGTTGGTTGGATTGCTATTTGAATAAGTAATCGTCAATTGACCATTTTTCTGAGTCAAATAGCCATCTAGATCATGCTGCTTAATCATTTTCCGTGCCTGTGAACTATCATAATGATGAATCGTCACGTTTTTGGTATCGATCACGTTAACCACGGATTGGTCTACATGATGAACACCCAAGCTTGCTACTTGCGTCGTGTTGTTTTGAAATAAGAAATACATCAGCGTCATAATCAGCAATGGTGCCAAAAACATCAGCGCCAAGGTACGCTTATCACGTAACATTTGCTTAAAAACTCGTCTAACGATTGCCATCGTTCGCATCTTGCATCCGCCCCGCTTTCAAAAAGACCTGTTCGATCGTATCTACTGCATACTGTTGTTTCAGTGCCGCGGGTGTCCCCTCAGCAAGCGCAATCCCGTGCCGAATCAACATGAGATAATCACACCGTTCTGCTTCGTCCATGACATGCGTTGTCACGAGCATCGCCTTACCGGTATCCTTGAGCTTATTTAGTTCGGTCCAAATTTGTTGCCGTAATTCTGGATCAATCCCAACGGTCGGTTCATCTAAAATCAATAATTGGGGATCCTGAATCAGGGCAATTGCCAACGACAAGCGCCGTTTCATCCCACCCGAATAGCCACTGACCCGCTTGTCTAATTGGGACGTTAAATCAACTAATCCGGCGGCATAATCAATCATCTGTGCTAACTTTATTTTTGGAACGCTCATCAATTGCCCAAACAAGGTCAGGTTTTCACGGGCCGTTAGTGTCTCATACAAAGCGTCACTTTGGGCCATATACCCTACTTGTGCCATTACCGCCCTATTGGGCATCACCGTATCCATGACTTTAACAGTGCCACTATCCACAGCTTCCATCCCTAAAATACTCTTGATCAAGGTGGTCTTCCCAGCTCCTGATGGCCCAATCAAGCCATAAATCATTCCAGCCGGCAGTGTCAAATCAATCTGATTGAGCACTTGCTGATGACCAAAGTGCTTGCTGACCTGCTTGGCGATGACATAATCCGTTGCCATTTTAATAACCCTCTTTCTCAAAGAGAGTGTATGCTCACTCACTTAATGGCTTTAGTATAATCAGCACATCTCGGTTTGTCAATATTAAAATGAGTTATCACTCACTTATTTTGTTTCCGGCCCATTTGTCACCGCATTGCAATCTAACATACGGTCATATTTTTACAAGATGTTTTTCAGCCAATTTTAAATTTTACTTCCACAAGCTTTCTAGCAACTTAATATAAAAAGGTTATCAGCAGACTTATAGGTTTAATTAAATCTAGTTTATTCATATTCTTCTATTTGATAACGGCCTGTTCTGGGATTGTCCTCAACGACTGGCTAACTTGTTTTTGCAATTTACGATCTTTTTATATTGTACTTCTTGCGATATCTGATAAAAGTTGTTCGCTTAATACCGGTATTACGGGCGACGTCTACATCACTCATGCCCGTCTGATACAGTTTAAAAGCATGTTGCAAGCGGGGATCGTCTTGGGTGTATTGGGGTTTGCGGCCATGATATTTACCTTGCTGTTTTGCTAGGGCAATTCCTTGTTGCTGACGTTCGATGATCCGCTTACGTTCGCTTTCCGCCTGGTACTTATACAATTCAATGATGAGGTTGGTCATCAGTTGACGTAAATTGGGGTCAGCAATCCCTGTCATGGACGGTAAATTCAACACATCTAGGGTGGCACCCTTATTTTGAATGGTGTTCATGATCTTAGTTAAATCCAGGTTGTTTCTGCCTAAACGATCTAGTTCAGTGACCATGACAATATCACCCTCACGAATATAGGCCAGCATTTTTTGCAGTTCTGGCCGATTAGTGTTAGCCCCACTCAATTTATCTGTGAATAGCTTATCAACGCCCTTTAAAACAGCTAGCTGCCGATCTAAATGTTGTTCCTTGGAACTCACGCGAGCATAACCGATTTTAGCCATTGTCAGCACTTCCTTTTGGACAGTTCTAATGAACATTTATAATTCCTAGTATAGCACAGGACCAAACCTGGCCACTAGGGTATACCCTGTTGGCCTTTATACATTCCTTATTAAAAATTGTTTTTTTATATAGCTAGCCACATTTTCTTTGTCTGGAAATAAAGTAGCCTGGTTTTTCAGCCAGCGGGTAATGTGTGCATAACTCAATGGTTCAGGATTGGTAGATAGTCGTAGATTGTCGCGATAAGTGCCAATGAATGCGTCCCAGCGCGGCTCTGTTGCCCACTGACTTTTCGCTTTGTGACTCGCGTCAAGAAACGCAGATAACGATTGATGATGCCAAACACCACTTTCTCTGGGTCACGTTCCGCTAACAGATTCTGAATTGCCGCAGCGGCACGCTTGCGATGTAGCCGAACCTCAAAACGCGTCCGGATTGGGTGGTCTTCAATCGCAATCTCAGGGTGTTTCTGGTTTTGCTCAAAGGCCTTGTCGTAAACATAGAAGTACACTTCACTTTGCGGCGATCCTAGATACAAGGTTCTACCTAACACCTCCCACTGTTTCGTGCGATTATCCCGGAACCCATGAAAACGCGAGGTGAATTCATCGCGGTCACACTTCTCAATCAAGGTCGGCACATCGAGCAAACCATTGCGATCATTGATAGCAAGGTCAACCCGGGTGAAGTGACCGTCAAGCGCAATACAGGTCTCCAAGAAGTCGTACAGGTGCGGTTCTGCTGGCGAAAATACGATTCAACATAGCGACAACCATGACCTTTCAGCTCAATCATCGTGCCGCTGTCTTCGCTGGGATCATAGCCCTCCATATCACACGCCTTCCTTAAGATTAAAGTAATTCAGATTGATCTGGAACAGATCAGCCACCAGTTCTTCATAATCGTGCGACTTGAAGGTGACGCCCAAGTAATCAATACAAACGTCAATATTTTTCTGGCCGGTTAGCGACCGTATCGCTAATGTCAACCATAGCCGCGCTTGCTGGTTAATGGGCTTCTTCCCCGTCAGCAACTGGTTCAGATGCGACCGACTATAATTGGCCTTGGGTAATCTTGTGCGTATGCATCTCAGCGTAAAACTGGTTTAGCCAATTGGTATTCGTCATTCCACCGTCTAAGTTCAAAACTTTTAACATGTTAGCTCCTTTCGAGTCTTCACTTTGCCGGCGCATAGTGGCTTGTCGCCGGTTCTTTCGTCCTACTTACGTGTATTTTGTCTCTAATATTTGCCCCCCTATTAGAAGACCGGGGGCTTGTGGCGGTCGGCTAACGCCGCGCACGGCGGCGATGCGTTGCAAGCCCCTTCCGGAAGGGGCTGTGAGAACTTTCGCTCTCACCATATACAGACGGTTTGTAGGACGCGTTTTGAAACTGAAAGTTGAACTGTAACAGTCTTTTAATGCTAGCAACTGGCTGAACATGATTACTAAGTGAACCACGGATACGGGTATCCGCACATTCATTACAAAATGCGGTAAGTACCTAATAATCGACCGTACTAAAGATCCTCACAATCGTAAGCAACCAATAACCCCTCCATGAACACTCTGAGGCTTCACTACACTCAAAAAACCAAGCCATTAAACTTGGCTTGACCTATTTTTTTACCTACTAGAAACTGGGCAAGGCATTCTACTCGACACCAGCCACCTCTTGCACATAGTCCAATACCTTACTATGCCAATCATCTTCGGTCTGACCAGCTAATGCGGTCTTTCTTGCAATCTTGGTAGAATACTGGTGAATGCTAAGTAAATCACTGGCGTCCAACACCTTGTGGGACGCCGCTTTAAAGAACACAACAAATGTAGCCAAGTTCATTGGAATAATATCAACGCTACCGTTATACACCTTATGATTCAAGAAGTTGGTAGTCCAAAAGTAATTAACTACGGTTGGTGTTAAATTCTGGGCAACAAACATTCCAAAAACAGGTTTGTCTGATTTAGATTGAACTTCACCAACATGACGTGTGACAGGCTCACTTTCCATATCGTACTGTCGCTTGCCAGTAGATAGGGTAACTTCAACAATCATCTGAAAATCACCATAATTTCCGACGATATCGCCCTGACCGCCACCAGCCGTAGAAATTGGCATACCGTTGTCATCAGGAACAAAATTTCCCTTAATGTCACCGTGATCAATCATAGTGATTGCTCGCCACATGTTCCATTCAAACATCAATGGGCCATCTCGACCCTCTTCTTTGTCCGAAATATGCTTGAACACAGCCAAAATATTTTGAATATCTTCATCGCGGCGTTCCTTCAAGCGTTTGGCTTGAGCAGTCACGCGATCCTCACGTTGACGACGACGAAGCTTAGCAAGGACAGACTTCAACTCGTAAGTATTCATACCGTCAAGATCCCGGTCGATGGAAGTGCTTGGCTTGAAGGACACAATATCGGATTGTAGCGAGGCACGATTGTCATTCAACAAGATCGGAAGCTCTGGATTGAACATATATTTATCAAACTGAGAACGAGCCATATCCTCAGGCATTGGTTTACGCTCGATTTGAGTCAAGATATAAGAAACCTCACGCTGCCGTACCGGGCTGATACTCAAAGTTCGGCCTGCAGACATGACAATCAATCCAGATTGACGAAGGCTTCTGAATACTGCATCAGTGTAGTCACTAAGATTGGCCAGTTTCTTCTTCATGAACTGACTTTCACTAGTAGTCTTTGATTCCCGTGTTGCTATGTTACCGGCAGTAATCATATCTGCATAAATGGCACGGTAGTGAGCATACTTTGTATCATCTGATAATTTCTTCAGAGACTTTTTTCCACGAGTAGATTCCCGATCACGTCGATATTGCCGGATTGCATCAACGGTTACTTGAAAATTTCTATAATCCGTCATGGACATTCCAAAAATCGTCAGTTCATCATAAGTCAAATACTGAAGGATATTGATCAACCGCAATATTTCTAGAAACGGCTTAATGTAAAAACGACCCTTATTTTGTGCTGTCTCATGATGAAGTGGTGATGGTAACTGGAATTTCAGCATCTGATGCATCAACACATCTTCAAACAGGTCATTGTTTAGCAATTGCTTACCAGCAGCTGTTATTTGCAACGGCTTCCGGGTTTGTGTCTGTAAGAATCCTAAAGATTGTGGCGCCCTCGTTAATTTATCTCGACCAGAGAGGTCTGGCGACTTAGAACTATTAGCACCCTTAACACCAACATCGGATTCAGAATACAAATTATAGAATTGAGCCTGAAGTGCCCTAGTGTATGCTTTACCGTCAAGGCCTCCATCAAGAATAACCTTAAGTATACCTTGAATAAGTCTTGGGTTACGCGGGCTTGTCGAGAAAAAAATATATCGTGAACTGAATGTCGCCATAGTCTGTCAACCCTCTCGATAAATGTCATTGATTTTATAATTTGCAATAATAAGATGCTCAGCGCTGGATTTGAACCGGTTGCGGATGTTCACTGAATAGCTCTTTTTATAAGATCCCTGAATGTATTTCTGATACAGATCACTTACTAGTGGTGTATTTCCAATAATCATTAATGCTGGGGCGTTAAGGTTCTTAAAATCAGCAGCCAACTTTCGATGAGAATCTTCATTAAAATCTCCAGTGAAGACCTCATTCCCATAATCAGAAAAAGTAGTGTCATACGGTGGATCCAAGAACATAAAATCGTTTGGCCCTGCAAGGTCAAATGAGTGTTCATACGATTCATTTACGATCTCACTCTTTGAGAGCAATGCTTGATGAGCGGCTGTTGCGAGCTTCGTGTTGAAATTAGCATACCGCCCATAAGGCACATTGAATTCTCCTGCGCTGTTATATCGGATCATACCTGAATAGGCGAGCTTATTGATAAAGAAATACAGCGTGCCGTACGCGTATGGTGATGGCTTAAGGCCATTGAACATATCCCGAATCGAATAGTACAGCTGTTCATTAGGATCTTCTACGTGATCATCTGGATGGGCGGATTTTCGGGCTGCAAAGATGTTACGATTCTGTACATACTTCAAATGCAGTGAATCTAGTTCCTCACGTACTCGGGGATATTCATCCCGAAAACTTTTGTAAAACTGAATAAGGGGTTTATTGATATCAGCAATGTAAGAATCTTGTGGCGCTAACTTAAAAAATGTAGCGCCTCCACCAAAAAACGGTTCAAAATAACGCTGCATGGTTGGAATGTACCGATAATATTGCGACAACTCTCTTGACTTGCCACCACGATATTTAATCAATGGAGACAAGCTTTTAATATCACTCTGTTTATTATTCATATCTATCATTAAGAAGAACCTTTCCCGATGCCCTGACTTATTTGCGTCATGGCTGGTCGTTGCATTTATTGCATTGGTCTCATTATATCAAAGATTCACCAACCGGAACGTAGTGTCGGGCGGTAGGCAGGTTCTAATCAAAATCAAAACTTAATTTATGGCCGTCAAGCTTTAACTTGGCGTCAAACGACTTTCCTTTTTTGCTCTTGAACCCCTTTAGTTTGCTGGTTTCCCCCTTAGTGATTAAGGCTTTGATCGCAGTTTTACCGAGGGTTTTACTGCTCCATTTCTTGGGCAGGGTAAAGTCTTCGCCTTGCTTAGGCTTTACAATGTAAAACTTCTGTTTATTTAAAACGGTCGCTTGCGGTGTTTCTAAGAAGACCTCGGCGGCTTTTTGCGTTTGCTGTTGGTGATCGATTTGTTGCTTAATGGCTGCACTGCCAGTCAATTGTGTGGGAACATCAGCGATTAACTTGGCCACAAAGTTCTTAATCTGGCTCAAAAAGTTATCCGGGGTGCGTTCTTCGGTACTGATTTGCTGTAACGCTTGCTCCCATTTAGCCGTCATTTCTGGGCTAGTTAGCAAGGGTTCGAGTTCGACCGCTTTACATAATGTGATCCCAGCTTCACTGACGTGGAGTTTGTTCTTTTCAGTGACGAGATACCCGCGTTTCTTTAACACTTCTAGCACATTGGCCCGGGTCGCACTTGTCCCAATTCCTTGCACGTCTTTGAGAATCGCCTGGGCTTCTTCATCATCAAGCGTTTTACCGGTCGTCTTCATGGCTGTGATTAATGTCCCTTCGGTAAACGGTACTGGTGGGGTCGTTTCTTTTTGCGGTGTTTGCAGATTTGCCTGAACTTGGTCGTCTTGGTGAACGATCGGTAGGGTGGCTGCCTCTTGCTGGTCGGCTTTGTGATCATCAAATAAAACTTGCCAACCTTGCTTAGTTGGGACCTTACCCGTTGCTTTAAAATTGGCGTCGCCAACTTGGGTAATAATGATGGTTTCTTCATACTCGTAAGGATCAGCAAACATCGCTAACGTCGTTCTTAAAACCAAATCATAGACCTGTTGCTGTAATTTAGGTAAGGCAGCTAATTGATCTTTAGCCGGGACGACTTTAGTCATGATAATGGCGTAGTGTTCTTCAACCTTTTTCCCATTAACATAGCGCTTATTCGGGGTGGTATTGGTTAAAGCAACTTGCTTAGAGACTAACCCCAGATACTTCGTCAGATTAGCCACTAAGTACTCAAATTCTTCATCAGTGATATAAGCACAATCGGTGCGGGGATAACTCAACAACTTGGCTTCATATAAACTTTGAATGGCTGCTAAGGTTTGGCTGGCGCTGGCGTGATAACGTTTATTCATGGCACTTTGCAGACTGGATAGTGAGAATAGTTGGGGACTGGCACTCTTTTTAGCCTGCTTTTGCACGTTCTTGATTAAACCGCCCTGTGAACCTTTCTGAACGTGTTTAGCTTGCATGAATGTCATTAGCCCTGTTTCATCTTTAAACCGCTGATAGGGGTCTAATTTTGCGACGAATTTTTGCTGATTGGCTAAAATTTCCGCATTTAGTTCAAAATAGGGTTCCGGCTTAAAGTTTTTGATTGCCTGGTCTCTTTGATAGACCATATATAAGGTTGGCGTCTGTACTCGACCAATCGAATACACCCCGCGTACCCCGTTTTGTCTTAATAACAAAGTATATAAAGGACTGCCATTCATACCAATTAACCAGTCACTAATTTGACGGGTTTGGGCTTCTTTATAAGCCAAATAGTCTTTGTGCCAATCACCAAGATTTTTAAAGCCGGTAATAATCGCTTCTTTTTCTAGGCTATTCAACCAAAGGCGCTTAATCGTTTTCGACTTAACATCAATATGCGCTTGGTTCATGATCGACCACGCGATATTTGACCCTTCTCGACCACTATCGGTGGCGACAATAATGGTATCGGCTTTTGTTAACAGGTCTTTGACGATCCCGTATTGATCCTTTTTACTAGCTGACACTTCAAACTTGTATTTATCAGGGAAAATCGGTAAATTAGATAGGGCCCATTGCTCGTATTTCTGATCGTATTTATCCGGTGTGGCTAGTTCAACTAAATGTCCGAGACCATACGTGACAAGCGTATTATCGGGCAAAACAGGGTCGCTAACCGTATAGTAACCCTGTTTTTTTGTGCTCTTTTGAAAGGCTTGGACGTATGAACGGGCTTGACTGGGTTTTTCAGCTAAGATAACAGTGGTCATGTTCGTTCACTCCTTGTGATTCAATTTTTGATCTAATTCTGTTCTGCCTTGTTCAGCCGCTTTTAACCAGGTTTAACGGTGCATTTTTTATTCCGATTACAAGTGCATGCCCCCATCCTCATGCCGATTTCGAGTTTGGTGTTGCCGTTTCTTTTTCGTCATTTCCCACTCGGCCTCTTTTAAACCTTGCGCCTGTCTTTGCCGTTGGTAATCTTCATCACGGGCATATAGAGCGGCCATGATTGCGTCACTAAAGGCCGTCTTTAGGTAATATTCTGGACTAACTGGCTTGTAGTTCAATGGTTGATAATGTGCCAGCTGGGATTTTCGGTATTGATCGTCCTTAGCTTGTTGCCCTTTTAACTGTTTTTGGATTTTCTCGATCTGACTGTTCTTAATCGTTGGATCGACTTTACATTCACCCAAAAAGAGTTGTTTAGTGCCGTCATGCTTTAAAACCCGTTGTAAGTGATGATTCTCTAACTGATCTAAGCTAAGCTGCCCCGATAAATAAGCTAGTCCTTGTTGATGTTCTTGGGGACTGAACACCTGTGGTGGATTTGCTTGCCACTGTTCAATCGTTTCGGCCTGACATGGCTTTAAAACAGGATCATAGTACATCACGGCTGTATAGGCTTGTTCCTGTTTAATCAATGGCAATCCATCTAAATCACCTTTGGGAAAGGCTCTTTTCAATACTTCATGGTATTGCGTTTGAATGACTTGCTTAACGGCCATGATTGTCCGTAGGTCTTTGACTGCTCGAGTAATCTTTTGCTGTTCTGCTGGTGAATACTTTTCTAGTAGTCCTTTATCGACGTGTTCCAGGCTTTCTAAGCTATCAGAGTGGATCATTAGCGTATATTTCAGATCAATTTTGGCCTCTTTTTCTTGTTGCATTAATAACTTAAAACCAACGTATGGCCGCTTGGTAAAGGTCAATAATTGCTGGGTCAATAAATCATCACGAATATTCATTAAACGTTCGTTTAATTCACTGCCTTTGAAAACTGTTTGCTCGCTTTCGGTTTCCTTAATTAATTCTCGTCTTTCAGCTTGTATGGTCTGTTCAAAATTAAGCTCTGGATAAAGTTTTTTCGTAGTACGATCGACCACTTTATTTAAGAGTTCATCTGCCTTTTTTAATGAGCTTTCTTGTTGGTTAATTGTCAATAATTGTTTAGTCACATCTTCACCAACCGCATGTTTAATTAAGGTGCTGTTTTTCCAATTAAATAGCATGCGCCGCTTATCATCTAAGTTCTCCAAACTGATATAAGTTTTCAGTTCATGGCTTAACTCTTTAACTACCCGTTTTTCATTAAACGATAAGTGTTTACTTAGGCTATCTAAATGACCTCTATTGATTACTTTTTCTTGGTTATTTTTATAACTGGCTTTGGCCTTGCGATAGTCCTTAACTTGTTGGTTAAATTCTTTTCTTTCATGCCGCTTACTATTGATTCCCTCATGTTGCATTGGGGTATCATCTATTCCCTCCTCGATAAATGATTTTTCGCTGATCCGATCGGGAATATTTTTTTGCTCTAAAACTTGATTTACACTAACCGCCCAATTGTGCCGCCATTCAGTTATTTTTTCTTTTTTATCCCAATCAACTAGCCACACCTTTCTTGATCTTGGAAAACGACTATTTCCTGTATAAGTCTTGTTCCCATTTTCATCTAATATATTTTCTCTTTTACTTTTCAATCCCCATGTTCCGTCTGGATTAAATGGACGATTAGTTAGCATAACATGAGCGTGCGGATTATCTGGGTGATCTCTATGAATTGCTACGTCGGCAACCATACCCTCATCAACAAAATTTTCTTGTACATATTTTGTCAATAATTCTTTCTGTTCATCTTCACTTAATTCAACTGGTAAAGCCACGTTAAACTCTTTTGCATAGCGTGAATTTTCTCGCCGATCTTTTCTTTCGACTTCATTCCATAATTTCTCTCTATCACTCGCCCATGCTGGCGCATTCTTTGGTGTCAAAATAAAGCTTTCTGGCGTGACTGACCGAGCATAAAAATAGCTTCGGCCTTCTTTTTGATCGAATAACTTTTCACCACTTCGATAAGCAGCTCCAGCAATGGCACTACGTCCTTTACCAGCACTAATATTTTGAAAACTCATGTGAAAAATTGCCATGTCGGTCACCACCTTCCTTTGGGTTTATGGGTTTGCTTTTGTTGTCGCCAACGGCGACTTATGATACAAGGGTTTAGCACAATAACACAACCAACTTTAGTTGTTGTGTGTAAGTGCGCATTGACCTCGTTTCACTCGGTCTTCTGATTCTCCTGAATTTACTTTTAGTGTATGACTTTCGCTTCTCTATTTCAACTTTTATCCTTTGACTTAACGTTTCCATTATGATATAGTGTCGGTGATTATTTTAAGATGATTGGAGGGATAGTTATGCAGCAAAGTAACTTAGAGAAACAAGAAGCTAAATTAAAACAGCTTAGTCAAAAGATTAAAGCTGAAAAAAATAAGATTGAACAACGGCTAGGTAAACAAATAATCAGTCAATCCAATTTAGATTATGCTAATTTGTCTAACGATCAGATTAAGCTTTTAGCCAAGCAATTTTCTGAATTTTTAAAGGTAAAGTCCGTAGATCATTAGCCATACGAGATAGGAAAATTCCATGTCTAATCAATATGAAAAACTAGTCGAGCAGCAAGCGCGCTTAAAACAAAAAATTGAGCGGGAAGATTTCAAATTACGGCAATCTAAATACTATGAAAGCCGGCAAGCCCGCAAAGCCCGTTCTCGCCGATTAATTCAAAAAGGGGCTTTATTAGAAAAGTACTTTCAAGCTAATAACCTCTCGGTCGAACAAACCGAAGAACTTTTAAAAACATTTGCTGACTATGTTAACGCCCATAAACCGGATAAATTAAAAAACGATCAACCTAATAACTAGGCCGATCGTTTTTATTTTCAGAATTGTTTTTGGGCTTAATTTCTGGATTGTGTTTAGCAAAGTCTTTTAACTGTTTTTGAATTCTTTGTGTAAGCTCTGCTTTACTTTCTTTGTGCTTCCTTTTACTTGATCGCTGTTGAATTATCTTTTGACCCTTACCTCTTCTTTTTGATTTTAGGTCAAGCGTAAAATCTGAAATTTCATTTTGATCTAGCTTACTTAAATGACCGATTTCTTTAAAGTTTAAACCGGCTTTGGGAAAGCGATAAATATTACCAAGATCGACCCAGGAAGGTTTCTTCAACCCAGCGGATTGCCAATCTTGAATCGGATAATATTGTTGCTTGATATAAGCCGACTTCTTTTCATACTGACTAGTAATTTTAAAAGCCTCGACCGTCTGTTCTGATACCCGACGAATTAAAACTGGCCGAGACTTGCCACCATTAGTTTCTACAAAACTAACGTATAGGCTGACTAAGTCATTAGTCCTCATCTGGATCGTTGAGCCAATCAGCGACCTCTTTAGCGTCTTTGAACTCGGTGACTGGTGTCCCTTCGGTCGCCTTTAAAAAGCGTAAATTAGCTCTTTCTTCTTCGCTTAAAGACGCATTAAAAGGTAAAGCACCATTAGCAACAATCCGCTTGTAAAACATGTTAATGGCCGTGGTTGGATTTAAGCCCAATTCGCTTAAAACTGCTTCGGTATCATCGGCCAAATCTTTATCAATCTTGACTTGGACCCGTTTCTTTTCCTTAACTGCCATGATTGTCTCATCTCCTTTCTTTTGCTACTACCATTATACTACCTTTTGAGTACCTTATCAATAGATAAATTCCTGGCCTCAAATCACTGGAGCTTGGCGTTGATCTAAAGGCTGAACTTTTGAGCTGGTTAGCCTGGTTAGCTCTGGCACTCATTTAAAAGCCCCTATTCTTCTGTTTAATCCATTTAAATCTAACTTAAGTAAAAAGAGGTTAGTAAGTCTTAAAACTTCTTAGAAAGGATTCTGTAGCCTTTTAGGACTAGTAGTACAACCCACTGTTATCGTTGTCGGCCGATTTTTCTTCTTCAGGGTGTTTGGCCGCATATTCTCTAGCCGCTTGTTTATTCCACCAAACTCCAAATAGGTTTTGCATGGTGCCGTACAAGTAGTTTTCAACGTTCTTGATATGCTTCTCATTGCTTCTAAGAGTGTTAAAGTAGCGTCTCAAGGCTTTGGTCATTAAAGGCTTCAGCTCCTCATCATCAAGTGGGATTAGGACCCCAATATCCTGATGATCCTTCTCAACTCGGTACTTAGCATTTAAGATAATGCCGATGAAGCGACGCATTTGTTGTGGGGTACGGCACCAGAAGCTAAGTAATTGCACGGCTTCGGGTTCTAAGAAAACGGGTAAGCCACTGTCTTCATCAGTTAGGAAGTCATTAGCATGATTTATGAGATCCTGGTTTTGTTTTTGAATTTCTGCTGGTGAGAAATTGGCTGTGGAAAAGTCCAACTTTTGAGTATCTATATTGTATCTGTTTTTGTCTCTTTCTTTAGGTTCTCTATATAGATTAAGTCCATTTTTTGAACTTCCGCTCGTAGCAAGGGTTTGAGAGCTTTTTTGACCAAATTCGCCGCGTAAATAGACATCGGTTGCTTTCACATCGAGCTTGGACAGATAGGTAGATTGTAAAATTAATCCGAACAGCGTTCGGATTAATTTTACAATCTACCAATTTGCCAGTGCATAAATTTTCCTTTCTTGACATATATCAATTTTAATAAGTTTAGAATAGCATATAATGGACTTATAATGAAGAATTGGAGGAATCATTCATGACTAAAAAATACGTTGCTAACATCGTACCACTAAACGCAGAAGGCATTGGAACGGCACCCCATGGAACTGCCACCTTTGTTGAAGACGGTGACCAATTACACGTGGCGATTGAAATGTTTGATACACCTGCAAATACGCAACACTGGGAACATTTCCACGGTTTTCCAGATGGTAAGGCGGCCCAAATTGCCACGATGGCGCAGGATGCCAATCATGACGGATTTGTCGACTTGCCAGAAACTGAACCAGTCTCAGGGACAACGATGGTGCCATTTGACAACGCCCCACATCACATGGACGTGCCAAATGATAACTACCCAGTCGCTGACGCCCAAGGCCACTTTGCCTACGAAATCGATGTGCCATTAGCTGATTTGAAAGCGAAGTTCAAAGAAGTTTTTGGTACCGATGACTTGGAACTCGACAAACGGGTCATCTACATTCACGGCGTACCACAAGACTTGGCTTTACCAGCCACCGTTGCTGGTGAAGTTGGCGCCTACGATGCACACGTCACCTTACCAATTGCGGTTGGGAAGATTGAAGTCGCAGACTAACCTAAAATTTGAAGTAAGCTAAAACATAACGACCGGATGAGCCTATCACATGACAGGTTCATCCGGTCGTTATGTTTATTTCTTTAGACTATCGACGGAAGCCTTGAAAACGCGAAATCGATTGACGATTATGGTTCCGACTGGCGAAGCACGTCCGTTAATTATTGCCGAAAAATTGGCGTCCAGATATTCCGATAACCTAATCGGGTTGGATGAGCGTCGTCGACCATTGCTAGTGGTTGGGCGCGATTTTCAGCTTTGACCACTGGATCTTGCCAGAGGTCAATAATCGTGAAGTGCCACTTTTTTTGTAAGACTTTCAATTGCTCCCCAGTTTACAATTCAAGTGCAACACCTTAGCGACTAGACCAAAAAGGCCATGAAGACCTATTCTTGTTAGTGCAACCAGACAAGAAAGCAGGAATCTTTATGACCCACTCTCAGATTAACACTCACAAGCACTACCAACAACTCAGTCTTAGCGACCGTGCTACAATTCAGGCCCTTCGGGCTACTGGTGACACCGCGACCGTGATTGCACAGAAGCTTCATCGCAGTAAAGCGACAATCTCACGGGAAATCACGCGTGGATCTGTAACTCAGCTCGACTCGAAGCGTCACTCGCATCAAGTCTATCTTGCGGAAACTGCCCAAGCCATACACGACCGCAAACGCGACAGAACCGGACACCACGCCTTTCTCAAAACCGGCCGTGCGTTCTTCAAAGCTCTCACCAAGGAGCTTACCCGCAAGCCTCGCGTGCACAGCGTTGATAGTTTCGTACACTTCTATCGCGACCAGGGTAAGTCTTGCCCTTCAACGACTACCGTGTACCGCTACATCGATGCCGGGCTGCTTGAACTAGACAACATGACACTCCCCAAGAAGCTCCGACGCCGCGTCAAAGGCTATAAGAACGCCCACAAACGCAAGAACAAGAAGATATACGGCGACTCAATCGAGCTGCGTCCTGCGGCCGTGAATGACCGTACAGGCGTGGGACATTGGGAAGGCGACTTGGTCAAAGGTATTCGTTCGGCTGATGAGCCAGCGCTGATGACGCTCACAGAACGGTACAGCCGAACTGAAATCATCGTTAAGATACCTGACTATCATGCGGACACCTGCCTTAAAGCCTTGCAGGACACGATCAACGATTACGGGGCCAAGGAGTTTGAGAGTATCACGTTTGACAATGGTTCCGAGTTCGCCAAGCTGTCGGAGATCGTTGGAACCCAGATCTATTTTGCTCATCCATACTCGCCTTGGGAGCGCGGCACTAACGAGAACACCAACGGACTACTCAGGGAGTACTTCCCGAAGGGAAAGTCTCTCAGGGACGTTACGCTGGTTGAGATCCAAGCAGTCCAATCAGCACTGAACCATCGTCCCAGACGTATTCTGAACTATCTTCGACCATGCGATTACTACCGACGCATGGCTTAACAACCTAGACCACTATCAAGGATTCATTATCATCGTTGCACTTGACTTGAAAATTGAGGATAATTTTTTAAAATGTAACCGTTCGCAGGCAGAACATGTTATACTATTCATAATATACGAGTTGTTTGCTCTTAAATAGTCTGCAATTTGAAAGGCGGTATTTTGATGAAAGTCATCGTCGTTGGTTCTTCTCATGGTGGTTACGAAGCCGTTCGCGGCATTATCAGTGAAGCGCCAGACACTGAGATCCAGTGGTATGAAAAAGGCGACTTCATTTCGTTCCTCTCGTGCGGCATGCAGCTTTATCTGGAAGGCGTGGTCAAGAATGTGAATGATGTGCGCTACGAAACGGCCGGGCACGCGCGGTCCCAAGGTGTCTCCGTCTTCGTCCGTCAGGAGGTCACCGCGCTGGATCCGGGCGAGCACACAGTCACGGTACATAACCTAGATGACGACAGCACGCGTAGCGAACACTATGACAAGCTCGTCCTGTCGGTCGGCGCCGTGCCTGCACCGCTACCTGTACCGGGGGCTGACCTGGCGAATGTTTACGCGATGCGGGGCCGTGACTGGGCAATCCGCCTGAAGGCTAAGACCGTGGACCCAACCGTGCAGAATGTGGCCGTGATCGGCGCCGGGTACATCGGGGTGGAGGCCGCTGAAGTCTTTGCTAAGGCCGGCAAGCATGTGACCTTGATCGATGTACTGCCGCGGGCACTGCAACTGTATCTAGACGAAGAATTCACGGATACACTGACCCAAACCATGCGCGAACATGGCATCTACCCGGCCATGGGGCAAGGCGTCAAGCAGTTCACCGGCACCGATGGCCAAGTGAGCGGCGTGGAAACTGACGCCGGCACCTACCCAGCTGACTTGGTGATCATCTCAGCGGGGATCAAACCGGCGACCAACTGGCTCAAAGGTGTGGTCGACCTCGATACGAGGGGCTTGATCGACGTCGATGCCCATCAGCAGACGTCAGTGCCTGATGTTTACGCAGTCGGCGACGCGACACTGGTGCCGTTTGCGCCGACAGATGGCATGGCCCGAATCGCCTTGGCCACCGTCGCCCGGCGTCAAGGCCGAACCGCCGCCAAGAACATCCTCGGCCAACCGATGACCATGCCTGCTGTCTCAGGCGCTTCAGCGCTGTCGGTCTTTGACTATCACTTCGCCAGCACCGGCCTGAAGGAAGGGACCGCCGACCAATTCGGCGTTAAGACGCAGTCGATTTTTGTGACGGACACGGTTCGCCCTCAGTTCGTGCCGGACGCGGCCGGCAACGCAAAGGTGGCCTTCAAGCTGACCTATGACCCGGCCACCAAGCGGGTGCTGGGCGCACAGATCATGTCCACCCGCGACGTGACTGCCAACATCAACGCCATCAGCTTGGCGGTCCAAGGTAAGATGACGCTGGATGACTTGGCATATGCAGACTTCTTCTTCCAGCCAGGCTTCGATCGGCCATGGAACATCATCAATGTGGCCACACAAGCCGCCTTGCTTGGTAAAACAACTACCGAGGCTGAATGACATCGTCCGTTTCCTTCGGGGTTGTTACAGAACCCCATAAATAAACGGACTAAGAACGAAAATCCCGAAGATTTTCGGTTCTTTGTCAAATGGTGTTGAAGAATAGTTTTTATTCTTTGAAGGTCTCCCCGACTAAGGGAGGCTTTTTTGTTATTTAATTGTTCAAGGGACTAGGCTGGATTCAATGGCGATGGTGTTGCGGTAAAGGTTTTGGAGTTGAGAGTTGTTTTAGAAAGCTTAAGCGATGAGCTGGTAGACCCGGACGAACATATTTGCTTGGTTGGCGAATCCATAACAGGTCCGTTTGAGTTCTTTGATCTTACGGTTGACACCTTCAATAGGGCCGTTGGAGTATGGCGACTTAGCGGCGTTGATGATCCATGGGAGATTCTTGCGCAAGGTGGCGATGGCAGTGTCCATGACCGAACCTGTTGGCTGATATTCGGTGATTAATCTCTTGAGGACACGAGGATGCCCATCCATCAAGGCTTCGTGGATGGCAAGCTGTCGGAGATCGTTGGAACCCAGATCTATTTTGCTCATCCATACTCGCCTTGGGAGCGCGGCACTAACGAGAACACCAACGGACTACTCAGGGAGTACTTCCCGAAGGGAAAGTCTCTCAGGGACGTTACGCTGGTTGAGATCCAAGCAGTCCAATCAGCACTGAACCATCGTCCCAGACGTATTCTGAACTATCTTCGACCATGCGATTACTACCGACGCATGGCTTAACAACCTAGACCACTATCAAGGATTCGTTATCATCGTTGCACTTGACTTTAAAATTGAGGCTTGAAATTAGAGTTTATCAATATTTGCTTACTTTTTAATGGTGTTTAGGAGAATGGATATAACTATTGGCAAGCATCTAAATCTGAGGACGTGTCGTATTGCCATGTTGCGCAGAAGTCGAGTTTTTTTACCTTCCGATGATTGTTCCAGCAATTCAATCTCAGGAGGCTTTTCTAGATCAAAAAGGCACCCAAATTACTTGACGTTAAGCTCGCAAGTAAATTAAGCACTGGGAGAAATGGACACATGTGTCTATATGACGATTTAACATTGCTACGGTGTAGGCGTTTAATCACATTTACACATGCTCCCATGGACACATGTGTAAATTGTTCGAAATATCCATCCTGATATGTCAAAGCAAGTTGAGTAACAAGTTTGAATCGCAACAAGTTGATCGTATTTACTAGCATTTCAACGAAGGATGACAGCGAAACTTATTGGTAAGCTGTAGAACCAATCGACGAAGAATGGGTCGTAGTCAGGATGCAAACGTCTATATGTTCTAGATGGTCGGTGGCTTATTCAATATCTACTGCGTACACCTAATACGAAGATCGGTTCATTCATTCTGAGTCCGCAAGGCGATATCAAATTTGACAGACATAAAAGGCAAACGCCCCTGTCTCATTTAACCTAGGTGGCAAACAGTTTAATATATTTTTAAAATTTAGAAATGACACATGTGTCCATTTCGAAGTTTTGAAATACCGTCAAATCGGGACTAAAGCAAACATTTACACATGTGCCCATAGACACATGTGTAAATGTTGAATGCGAAGTTGCGGTATGCAAGACCGATTCACCACCTTTATTGCCTACTTATGTAGTTAACTTTCGGATGTAGAGTTTCCTCGTACATAACAGGGTGTTTTGATAATTTAAACTAGGTACGCACTTGATCAATGGCTACGTGAAAGTTGAAAGAATTCAGATTAGAACTTGTTGATCTGCTAATCGAACTATTTAGGGAGTGCAGCATGAAGGATTTGGCAATTGAAGAAGCCTCGTATCAATCTATAGACTTGGGAAGTTTGTCGTTTGTAGTGTAGAGACTGTTCTGGATGGACACATGTGTCTATGCGCTACATTGCAAAGTACATCATGTTGGGAAAAATCAGGCTTTTACACATGTGCCCATGGACACATGTGTAAAAGCCGTCGTGCAAAGATACAGATACATTTTGCAACCCGGTTATATGATTGGCGCATGTAGACTGCGAACATCGTGTCGAATCTTAAGGCGGCTGGAATTTCAAAAATGCGGATATCATGTTAGAGTGCAATCGATCTGTACAAATAGAAGATTACCTGAATAATACGGGTACACTGAAGTTGTTGTTGCCAATAGATCCTTGTTCGGCTTCACGGTTGCGTTTGGATCGAACTGTTCCCAATTATTGTCCCCTATTGTTTTAAAAGAGTCTCAATCCTGATTCTAGGAACTGATTCAGTCTGACAATTATGGACACATGTGTAATTAACTCTTCACCAAACTGCATGCTATTGCGGTTTTTGGTAGAATTACACATGTGCCCATGGACACATGTGTAAACCTGTGTGATATTTTGCTTACAGCGCTGAGTTAACAGTCGGTGGGAGATTACACAGTACCAGAAACAATAGGAGACCGTTTCAAATTTCAAGGAGTGTGCAGCTTCTAGAGATGAGGTCGATTCGTCGCTTTTAGGATGAGTTAGCTGCTATTGATTTACGAAGGCTGAAAAATGGAACAACCATCAATTGATTCATCTAGACCGTAATCAGGTGTAAGGCAAAAAGTGTGGCTTGTATCTTCATAGAATGGCGCATTGCCTCACCTGAAGGCATTTCGGTCATTGAATGGAATTGGTGTATCAATTATTTACACATGTGTCCATAGGCACATGTGTAAATAATTTGGAAATGCGGATTGTGACTCTCACTCGACGGGGACCATGCCAACCATCAGAGATTGTTTTTGATCACGATTAGGTGAGGATAAAACGTGTTTCAAATCACTATTGATATCAATGGATTCTCATAGATGAGCTTCGGCACGGAATTTAGATCTATTGAGGCTCAGGATTGCGTTAAATGAAAGGGAATCACTAGATGATGATCGTTGATCGAAAGGATCTAAAACCTGCAACGGGACTAGTTTTTTCAACAAGCCATGGAATACTCGTATGGCGTAATTTTATAATTTACACATGTGTCCATGGGCACATGTGTAAATTATAAAAAAGGAGGCCGAATTTTCGGCCTCCGATGGTACTACAGATTTCGTTTTCTTGCGTCAGTCATTCGAATGCGTTCCAATGACGCTTGGTAAGCCCGACTCCATTCAGGATTGTTAGTGACGTGACTTTGAACATATTCGTCAACCAAGTCTTCAAGAATTTCATACATATACTTATTAGGAGATAGTTCAAGCAATGCTTGAACTTCGATGAAAGTTTGTTGAGGAACACGAATCGTACGACGAACATCCTTGACCGGCTTTGCTGATGCAGCTGCAGGTTGACTACGAGTGGCAGGTTTTGCTGCTTCAGTTTGTTCTTTAGCTTCAGGGACTTTGATGGGTTTAGAATCATAAGTTTCCTTCGCTGGGATGTTTGGTTGATAACTCATGTCAGAAGAGTGCTTCTTCTTTTTATCACTAAAGAAGCCAATATTGTTTTTATTAGTTTGTGCCATCGTTGATTTCTCCTACCATTTCAAGTCGTTCAATTAAGTCATCAGCTAAAGGATCGAAGACGTCCTTGAATAATTTGGTGTTCCAGTAACCCTGACGAGTAACCCCGCCACGAGGGGCAGATTGGATTCGCTTTGCAAACGGGATGATGTGTTTAAACATATTTTGTTCGCCAAACATCCGGATCGCATCCTCGATAACAACTTGATCAATTGCACCGGAGTTTGAAACTTGATTCGGCAAGATCCCTAAAACATCAGTCTCTGCTCCAAAGGTTTCATGTAATTCAGTTAACGTCCCGTTGATAAACGAAATTGCGCCATCAAGGCTATCAGACTGGGTTTGGAAAGCAATAATGACGTAATCAGATGCCATGGTCGCGTTACGAGTTGAATCAGATCGTGGCTGTGGTGGCGTATCGATGAAGATGAAGTCATAATTTGGCTTGATTGGTTCAATGAGATCTTTTAGAACACGGACCTTTTTAGATTCAACTTCATAATAATCATCGTCTGTCCGATCGGCTAACCCATATTTCTTCGACAAGAAAGTAGAAAAGCTGGCAAAATCAATGTCTGAAGGGACTTCATCAAGATTAGGTACGACATTGACGAGCGCTGGCTCAAGGTTACCATCGCGTACAGCGGCCATCATGGATTTTTCTACTATGAAAATCTCATCAGGTGCATAGGCCTTTTTGGTGATACCCATCGTCTTGGAAAGGTTCGCTTGCGGATCTGCGTCAATGACCAGAACCTTATATCCGCGTTCGGCAAGAACAAATGGCAGGTATCGATTGATGGAAGTTTTGCCGACCCCACCTTTTTCATTGGCTACAGTGATTGTCAGCGGACGACTGAGTTTTGGAGCTGAAGGCGCACTTTTAGAATTTGTTGCCAAATTTTTTTCCTCCAATTTACACATGTGTCTATAGGCACATGGACACATGGACACATTTATACAAGTAAAAATATAGAAGAATATCTCGTAAAAGTCAACCCGCATGGACACATGTGCACATCACACTGTTACTAAATACTATTGTAACAGCATTGAACATTAACTGACACATGTGTCCATGTGCACATATTTAGGGGTATAAAAGTATACAAGTATAAATTTTTTCTCATTTACACATGTGCCTATGGGCACATGTGTAAATGGACACATTATTATTAAAACAATGAAAAAAGGCCTTGCAATGCGGTTTCTAAACGTTTAAATTCAAGATAAATAAAAAAACGGCCATGCAGGCCGCTAAAAGCTCAGGACGATTGGCGTCGTCACATCGCACGTAAGTAAAGTCATTATACAGCCAACTTGCTCTGGTTGTAAATGCTGAGTGATTTAAAAAATCCGGAGGACAAACCGGAGAGCATCGTGAGAGCCATCGGTTCCTACTTCTACCACACTGATTGTGGTAGAGGAGACGACATCCGACCGAGGGAGAAGCGCATCAAAGGGACAGGTCGCACCGCCACTTCAAAAACGCGTGTCTAGTGTATAACTCTAGTTGTTAGCGCTTGAAATTTGTCTAATCAGAGTATTGGTGTTACTGTGCCTACATAGCTGAGCCACCGATCCGTCCCTTAGTGGCTTGCATAGCTTGAATCTAAATCATAAAAATGAGTCTATTTGCCTTAGGGGGAGTAGGCTCTTTTTTATGTCAAAAATCGAAAGGAGGTTGATCCAGATGAGCTTATCTAAAGACATGCTTAAACTGATCCTGCACGAGGGTCTCGCGCAAACCAAATATAAAAACTCTAAATTAGTTGTTCTGGATCAAACTCTGGAAGTCCGTCCGCATGGTGCAGTCTTCTTGACACGTACCAAACAGAACTTGTCTGAAGCACGGGGCTTCATTGCAACCTCACAAGAAGCTGTAATTGATAACATGGGTTGTAGCCATTGGACACCAAACATCTTCCGATATGGAACTTACTCGGATGATGTCCGCAAGACCATCGTGGGTCACAGCGAAAAGAACCTTAAGCAAATCAACACCTTGGTAGTTGATGCAGATTTTGGCGATCACAAACCTCGGTACTCTGAAGCGATGCTGGAAAACTTCATCAT
Organism: Lacticaseibacillus boliensis; assembly: GCF_054784775.1. Classification (NCBI taxonomy): domain Bacteria; kingdom Bacillati; phylum Bacillota; class Bacilli; order Lactobacillales; family Lactobacillaceae; genus Lacticaseibacillus; species Lacticaseibacillus boliensis. The sequence continues at coordinate 1,989 of NZ_BAAIHN010000036.1, read as the reverse complement.
CAAGAAAAAGGATCTTTTCGACCCAGAAATCTGGCCGACAGCTATCCTCGAAACGCCACATGGATATCAAGCTTACTACGTTTTGTGGAAGCCAGTCTTTATTGCCAAGAAGGGGACTCGCTATCCAGCAATCGAAGCCGCTAAAACAGTCAGTGAGCAGTTGCGTCAAAGCGTCCTGAAGAAGCTCCCACAAGTAGACGTTGGGTGTAATGATCTAGGCTTCTTCAGAATGCCGTCTGACGACACGATTCGCTTCTTTGAACCGTCGCTCACTCTTGATTTCAGCATGTTGCTGGATTGGGCGAAGGACATTGTAAATAAAAAGGCTACGGTGATCAAACCAGGTGCCGGTCCAAAACAAACCGACCAACCGTGGTTTAATGCGCTCGTGCACGCTACAGTCGTGCGTGGTGATGGTGATCTTGGTCGCAACAATACACTTTTAACGATGCTCTTGGCATGTTACTCCTCTAGGTGGGGGAAAGACCGTGCTTATGACCTTGCTGATGAGTGGAATTCAAAGCAACCAGAACCACTGCGAGATACTGAAGTCCGTGGAATTCTTCGAAGTGCGTATTCAGGAAAGTATCAAGGTGCAAATAAAACCTACATTCAGTTACTAATGAATCGCTGGGCGCCAGAAGTCCGCCCATTTGCGTATGCAGGTCGCCAAAATTGGGTGAAATTTGCTAAACCACGCCACATGCGGAAATATTCTCACGTTTCAGAATGGGCAAAAGACCTGGTGAAGTACATCCAGCGCCTGGGTGCACGTAGCACGTCACTGGCGTTAAAGACTGCGGACATCCGCTCAGCGTTGAAAATTAGCCGCGATTCTCTCAATAAGACCTTAGACTATGTTGCAGAGCATGGTTTACTTCGAGTACAACGAACTCGTGGACGCAACGGTGGGCTGGTCTTGATCACGATGATGATGGCTGGTCGGCAAATCGAAGCAGGACATTCCAAACAGGCGCAAGCATGGGCTGACTATTTGGCGATGACAAAAAAAGGTAACGACAAACAAGGAGAAAAATCGATTCAAATTGCTGCAGAAACCATGTTGTGGGATGGGTAAATTAAAAGTTCCGATTTGCCATTACAATTATCTATTATGGCTTTTTCGTTTTGCCGCTTTTGATCTTGTACTTAGCCCTGCCTCTGCTTTTACTGATTGTGTATGTCATGCCTAGAGGGGCGTATGGTTGGTTAGATTTTTGGGGGACGCTTTGACCACAGCAGTAGACCTTGCGTGGTTTATATTTGGACTTTTTTAGAAGCTGGTGTTATCTTGTTAGCAAGCCCTTACAAAGTTAACTAAAGCGATGTTATTTGTAGGGTGGCCTGGGGTATACAGACTGGTGTTGCCTAGGTAGTGTTGTCGTCTTCGCAAGTGATAAGGCGGTGGTTAACTGTTCTGAGTAAGTTGTTTTATCAACGTAGTCTGTCTCAGGAGGGTTATTTATGGGAGCACGTCATCATGATCGAAGTCATTTTTTTGAGCGTCGAGTTCGGCATTTTAAGCTGACAGAGTTGCTAGAAGATGGGATTTATATTCAAGACTATGGCGGGCGAGTTTGGGTTAATAATGATAACGGATTCTATACGCCTCAGATTGCTTCTGGTGCTGAGGAGATTATTGTAATTCCATTGAGTGAGGCTTATCAGCGGGCAAGGATTGTACTAGATGGTCATCGGCAATTGATTGTTCGTCGTCATCACATGGGTGGGTCACTTGATCGTATCAACCTGGATTATTCATAGAATTTCAAAAAAGCAGCGCAATCCCACGATTCACACGGGACTGCGCTGCTTTGGTGTTTCACCCATTGGGTGCGCCTATATGCTAAGGTTGAGTCGATGAAAACCATCACGAAAGCGAGGCTTCACACCATCTCAACTTTAACCAGCTTATCCCTGCAATGCAATACCAATGTGACTGTGACCGCCGACGGCGGTCAACTTTCAAATGACGCCGGGCTCGTTTTG